>JALVOR010000170.1 GCA_027026295.1 Anaerolineales bacterium
GTGAATGCACTGGTTCCCCCTCCAACGGCGGCTTCGGCTGCCGTTGCTTTTTTATTCCCGCGGGCGCTGCTTTCCAAAAGTGTTACAATTGCCCCAATTCACCACTCTACGGTTTTCGGAGCCCCCATGACTTCTTTTGCCCCTCCCCCCGCTTCCCCATTGCTCATTGTAATTTCAGGCCCCTCGGGCGTGGGCAAAGATAGCGTGATTCAGCGCATGAAAGAACGCGAATTGCCCATTCACTTCGTGGTTACAGCCACCACCCGCCCGCCGCGCCCCAACGAGCAGCACGGCGTGGACTATTTCTTCATTTCGCGCGAAGAATTTGCCCACATGATAGAGGAAGACGAACTGCTGGAATACGCCATCGTGTACGGCGACTACAAGGGCATCCCCAAACAACAGGTGCGGGAAGCCCTCGCCAGCGGGAAGGACGTCATTATGCGCATCGACGTCCAGGGTGCTGCCACGGTGCGCAAAATCTGCCCCGAAGCCGTGCTGATTTTCCTCACCACGGAAACCGAAGAGGAACTGGTGCGCCGCCTGGAACGCCGCAAAACCGAATCGCGGGAAGACCTGAAACTGCGCATCGCCACCGCCCGCCAGGAACTCAAGCGGATGAACGAATTCGATTACGTCGTCATCAACCGCGAACATGCGCTGGAAGAAACAGTGGATACCATCATCGCTATCATCGCCGCCGAGCATCACCGCATTCCCCACCGCAAGGTCACACTATGAACCCCTCACCCTACCGCACACCTTACCGCCCCACAGGCTGGCGCGCCTGGAAACAGCGCCTGCCCGCCGATTTCCCGTGGGTAACCGCCATCATTGGCCTCGTTACCGTGCTGGTGTTCATCGCCCAGGTGCTTTCGGAAGCCCTCACCGGCGTGGACTGGCCGGTGCAGTGGGGCATCAAGTATACACCGCTCATCGTGCAATACCACCAATACTGGCGGCTGCTGACACCCATGTTGTTGCACGGCGGCATCATCCACATTGGGCTGAACATGTGGGGGCTGTACGTGTTAGGCCCCACGCTGGAAAAACTGATGGGGTGGTGGCGCTTTCTTCTGCTTTACCTGCTCAGCGCCTACGCGGGCAACGTGCTCTCCACGGTTTTCACCCTTGCGCCCTCGTTAGGGGCTTCCACTGCCGTTTTCGGATTGCTGGGGGCTTACCTGGTGGTGTTTTACACCAACGCACACTATCTGGGAAGCGCCGCCCGCAGCATGGTGCAGCAAGCCCTGCTGTGGATTGTCATCAACCTGGTGTGGAGCCTGCAAAGCGGCATCGACATGTGGGGGCATGTCGGCGGCCTGCTGGGCGGGATGCTGTTTGCCCTCATGGGCGGCCCCCGCTGGCGCGATTTCGGCGGCAAGGCGTATGATTACGGCGCCGCGTGGCTCAGCCTGCGCGACCGTCGCCCTTATCGCGATGTGGTTATCGGCGCGGTGGTCACTTTTGCCGTTTTCACCGCTGTGCTGGTCATCCATTATCCTCAGGTGTTGCCTTGAAAACGGTTTGCCTTAACAAAAACGAGCCTGCTGTTTCTGCCAGCAGGCTCGTTTTTGTTTCACGGCCTTTGCCTAAACA
>JALVOR010000171.1 GCA_027026295.1 Anaerolineales bacterium
ATGAAGCCGGGCGGGGAGCGCTGGCCGGGCCGGTGGCGGTGGGCGCGGTGATTTTGCCGCCCGATTTGCCCGCCGGGGTGCTGGAAGGCGTGCGCGATTCCAAGCAAATGACGCCCGCCCAGCGGGAACACTGGGCAGCGCGGGTGCGGGCAATGGCTGCGGCGTGGGCGGTGGGGTATGCCCTGGCGCAGGAAATCGACCGCTGGGGGATTGTGCAGGCGGTCTATCTGGCTGCCGAGCGTGCTTTGGCGGCGTTGCGGCCTTTCCCTGAATTTTTGCTGCTGGATTATTTCCGACTTGCAGCGTGCGCGTTGCCTCAAACGGCGTTGGTGAAGGGCGACCAGCGCTCATTGAGCATTGCCGCGGCTTCGGTGCTTGCCAAGACCCATCGCGACGCCCTCATGCGGGCTGCCGAAGCCCGTTACCCCGGCTATGGTTTTGCCCGCCACAAAGGCTACGGCACCGCCGGGCACCGCCACGCGGTAACGCAACTTGGCCTTTCGCCCTTTCATCGCCGCACTTTCCGCTGGCATTCCCCCTGATTTGCAATTCCTCATTTGCAATACATCATTCGCAATGCGTCTCCCTACGGTCCCCCGCCGCCGCCTTCTTTTGGCGTTTGCCCTGAGGGATCCCACACGTGCACCCAATCGCCGATTTCCGCCCATTCGTATAGCCAGTGAGCGTCGGCGATGGTGAGGTTGACGCACCCGTGGGAGGTTTTGTAGCCGAACAAATCGTGCCAATAAGCACCGTGCAGGGCGCGGGTTTCGTCGTAGTACATCGTCCACGGTACATCATCCAGTTGGTAATAGTCGGAACGGTCGGCGCTGAATGCCCCCCGCATGCGGGTGCTTTCCAGTTTCTTGTAAATCTGGAACACGCCCGGCTTGGTCCAGAAGGGCGGCTGGCCGCTGGAAACCAGCGTGGCGAAAATCAACCGCCCGTCCTGATAAACGGCTAAAGTCTGTTCGAAGAGGTTGATGTCAATCCAGCGGTTGGTGGGCACGCCTTCGGGCGGCTGTGTTTGGGGGAAGACCAGCCCCACCGCATCTTGCGGCACCCACTCGTCGGGGGCAATCATGTACCATTGGATGGTGTTGGCTTCCGCGGTGTCGTAGACCTGCACCACGTCGTAACGGGTGAGCCGGTGGTGGGTGTAATCACGCGAGGCATACCCCGGCGTGCGCTTAGTGTAAACCGGCTTGATGGCCCATCCGAAGGGGCGTTTGGGCGTTTGGGAAAACAGCAGGCCGCGAAACTTCGAGGGCTGCACCGCCCACAGGTCTTGGGAACGCATCCACCAACCTTCT
Organism: Anaerolineales bacterium; assembly: GCA_027026295.1. Lineage (GTDB taxonomy): Bacteria > Chloroflexota > Anaerolineae > Anaerolineales > DRMV01 > DRMV01. Next base: position 1,314 of record JALVOR010000171.1, read on the forward strand.
TTGTCCACCATATAGAAAAGTCTGTTTTTGTAATAGGCGGCCTGGGTGTAGGAAACGTAGATGAAACCGGGGGGCAGATGGCGCGCCTGCTGTGCGAGGAGGGCGGCTTCCAGGTTGGGGTACATGGCACGCCTGCCTTCCTTGCGCACCTGCGCATAGTGCCATTTGCCAGGCAGGGCATCCCACGAAGCATCTAACGGTCTGGCAGGCAGCGGTTCGGGCGGGTAAGTGTAGCCGAGGGCAGCCATGCGGCTGAGATACCCCGCCGCCCCACCGCGCAGGCAA
>JALVOR010000172.1 GCA_027026295.1 Anaerolineales bacterium
GGCTTCCAGGGCTTCGGTGCTGCGGATTTCGGCTAAGCGGCGGTAGAGGGCAAGGCGGGTGTTTTCGTCGGGGATGTAGTCGGGCGGCAGGCCGATTTCCAGGGGCAGTTCCACGTTCACCGGGCTGGGCATGGCGGCAAGGGCGGCTTCGGCGGCGCCCAAATCGCCCTGGGGGGGCAGGCTGCGGCTTTCCCGCAGGCGGCGCACGGCTTCGGCCAGCAGGCGGGTGTAAAGGTGGAAGCCCACCGCGGCCATGTGCCCGTGCTGGCGGGTGCCCAAAATTTCGCCCGCGCCGCGCATTTCCAGGTCGCGCATCGCGATGGCATAGCCCGCGCCCAAAGCGGTGTGCTCGGCCAAGGTTTCCAGCCGCAGGCGGCCTTCCTCGGTGGGGGCTTTGCTGCGGTGGCGGAAGAAGTAGGCGTAAGCCTGCACCGGCCCGCGCCCCACCCGCCCGCGCAGTTGGTAAAGTTGCGCCAGCCCGAACGCGTCGGCGCGGTCCACAATGAGGGTATTCGCGTTGGGGAAGTCCAGCCCGGACTCGATGATGGTGGTGCTCAAGAGCACATCCACTTCGTGGTTGGCGAAGGCTTCCATGACCTGGGCAAGTTGCTTTTCGGGCATCTGGCCGTGCCCCACTGCAATGCGGGCTTCCGGCACCAGGCGTTCCAGGTGGCGGCGCATGGCCTGGATGGTCTGGACGCGGTTGTGCACGAAGAACACCTGCCCGCCGCGATCGAGTTCCCGCAGCATGGCGCGGCGCACCAGTTCGGGGTCGTAAGGCCCGACGCGGGTGATGACCGGCAGGCGCTCGGCGGGTGGGGTCTCAATGACCGAGATGTCGCGCACGCCGGTGAGCGCCATGTAAAGGGTGCGGGGGATGGGCGTGGCGGTCAGGGTGAGTACATCCACCGCGGTGCGCAGGCGCTTGAAGTGCTCTTTGTGCGCCACGCCGAAGCGCTGCTCTTCGTCGATGATGACCAGCCCCAAATCCTTGAACACCACATCGCCGGAAAGCAGGCGGTGGGTGCCGATGATGATGTCGATTTCGCCGCGGGCGAGGCGGTGCAGAATGCTGCGCTGTTCGGCGGAGGTGCGGAAGCGGGAAAGCATTTCCACCACCACGGGGAAGGCGGCCAGCCGCCGCCGGAAGGTGCGGAAATGCTGCTGGGCGAGCACGGTGGTGGGCACGAGCATGGCGACCTGCTTGCTATCCATCACGGCCTTGAAGGCTGCCCGCAGCGCGACCTCGGTTTTGCCGTAGCCCACATCGCCGCAAATCAGCCTGTCCATCGGTCGGGGGCTTTCCATGTCGCGCTTCACGGCCTCGATGGCCTTGCGCTGGTCTTCGGTTTCCAGGTAGGGGAAGCCGGCTTCCAGTTCGCGCTGCCAGTCGGTGTCGGGGGCGAAGGCGTGGCCTTTTGCCAGGCTGCGGCGGGCGTGGAGTTCCAGCAGTTCTTCGGCCATCTGCTGCACGGCTTCCCGTACGCGGCTTTTGGTGCGCTGCCAGTCGCCGCTGCCTAAGCGGGTGATGGAAGGCGGGCGGTCGGTGGGGCCGATGTAGCGGGTCAGGCGGTCGGCCTGGTGGATGGGCACGAAG
>JALVOR010000173.1 GCA_027026295.1 Anaerolineales bacterium
CCCCCACAGGGTAAGGGAAAGCGTCCACGCAGCATGAGGGGCAGGTCGCCTCCACGCCGCGGCCCATTCCGTTAGCACGGTGAACGCCACAATGCCGGTGAGCAGCCAGCCCAACTGCCGCCCGATGCCGGGAGCGGCCTGCGCCAGCAGTGCCCGCACCGAAAATTCGGCAGGGAATTGCATCGTCAGACGTGCCATATCCAGCGGCCAGGAAGGCAGCAACCAGAAAGCCAGCCCCATGAGCACGACAGTTACGCCCCAAAAAGCCCCCCACACCCGCCACCGCCTAACGGAAGCCGCCCACAACAGCACGAAAACCGCCACCGGCAGCCCCAAATCGGGCTTGATGAGGGTCAACGCCAGCAGCGCGCCAGCCGCGCCATCCTGCTCGCGCATGTTTGCCGTGAGCACCCCCAAACTCAGCGCCGCCACCACGCCGGAAACATCGGAAGCCAGCACAGCCTGCACCGCAAAGAACCAACTCGCCCCAAACAGCAGCACAACCGTTGCCAGCAAGCGGTTGCCGCGCCAGCCAAAGGTTTTCAGAAAGGCCACTCCCGCCACAAACCAGCCCCCCCACATGCCCAACATCGTGAGGGCGCGCACGGTAACGAAATTGTCGATCAGCGTCAGCGGCAGAAAATACAGCACCGCGAGGTGAAAAGGGAAGACCTGCGGCTGAAAGTTCACGCCATCTTGCAAAGACCAGGTATACAACAAACGCAAGTGATCGTAAGGATTTTTGCCGTGCAGCGCCATGTGGCGCATGGCTTCCCACGCATAGCGCAAGGATTCGCCGCCGGTGGTGGTTGCGGCCAGCCAGAGCGCAAAACGTAACACGCCCACCGTGGCACCCAACGCCAACGCTGCCCAGAAAACCAGCCGCAGCACCACCCGTCGTTCCATCAGCCGTTCTCCTCGCCAGATGTGGCTTCACCTGCCACGGGCTGCGCAGCAACCACAAAGGGTGCATAGCGCGCGACCAGCCTTCCGGGCAACCGCCCGCGAATCCTCACCCCGCCGCGATGATACTGCACGCTTTCGATTTGCCCCATTTCGTGGAAAAGAGCAATCAGCCCGCCCTGCTCGTAGGGCAAATCCACTTCAATGGGTTCATAAGTGGCATAAAGTTTGTCGGAAACCGCCTGCAACAGTTCGGGAATGCCCTGGCCGGTCAGCGCCGAAATTGCCACCGCGTTGGGGAAGGCTTCCAGCGCCGCCTGGGCGCGATTCGGCTCATTCAAAAGGTCTATCTTGTTGAGCACGCTCAACACGGGAATGTGGTCTGCGCCGATTTCACCCAGGGTGTGCAGCACCGCCGCGGCCTGCGCCTGGGCATGGGGGTGGGTAATATCCACCACATGGAGCAGCAAATCGGCTTCGGTGATTTCTTCCAGCGTGGCACGGAAAGCCGCCACCAGCGAGGTCGGCAGTTTCTGGATAAAGCCCACGGTGTCGGTAAACAGCGCGAGGTGCCCGCCCGGTAGTTCCACGCGGCGAGTGGTGGGGTCCAACGTCGCGAAAAGTTGGTCAGCCACATAGACCTCGGCATTGGCCAGCCGGTTGAGCAAAGTAGATGGGCCAGCGTTGGTAT
>JALVOR010000174.1 GCA_027026295.1 Anaerolineales bacterium
CGCAGCAGGCCGCATGGGAAGAAACCCACCGCGCCGATGTCTGGCTGGTGGTGGGCACCACGGGCGAAATTTACCCCGCGGCGCTGCTGCCCACCGCGGCGAAAGAGCACGGTGCGACGATTATTGAAGTCAACATCGCCCCTTCCAACTACACCGCCACGGTGACCGACATCTTCCTGCAGGGGAAAGCCAGCGAAGTGTGCGCCGCGCTGGCCGAGGCCGTGATGCGCGCAAAACCTTGAAGACTTCCCCCAGAACTACGCCGACGTCGGCGTGTAAGGCCGAATCTCTTCCAAGATGGCGGCTTCTCGCTGATAAGCGCGGTACAGGTCCCAAGCGTGCTGCAAATTCAGCCAAAACTCGGGCGAGGTGCCGAAATAGCGCGCCAGCCGGAGGGCAGTTTCGGGCGTGACGCCCCGCTTCCCCCGCACGATTTCGTTCACCCGCTGGTAGGGCATGTGCAAGGCATCAGCCAGCGCCCGTTGGGTGAGCCCCATGGGCTGGAGAAATTCGGCCAGCAAAATTTCGCCCGGATGCGAAGGTGGTCGATTGGTTGGAATACGCATGGCGCAAACTCCGCAGGGAAGCGGTTTACCTCGGCGGCTGAAGCATCAGCGATGATAATCGGTAATCTCCACTTCGGTTGGGCCTTCCGGCGTCCAGAGAAAGCAAATGCGGTAACGCTCGTTGATGCGGATGCTGTACTGGCCTTGGCGGTCGCCGCGCAGGGCTTCCAGCCGGTTCGCGGGCGGCACCCGTAGATCCTCCAGCCGTGTGGCCGCGTTCAACATATCCAACTTGCGCTGCGCCACAGCCCACAACGCCCGCGGCAACTTGCGACGGGCAGCCGCAGTGTTGCGGCCATCGAAAATGTCAGCCGTGGCCTGGTCGTGGAACCGCCGAATCACTGCATGGCCTCTCGCATCCTCAAGGTATTAGCATGATAGCACGGAACTCGTGCTGCGTCAACAACCAACCCAAGCAACGCCTCCCGCACCCCGGAGACCTCCCATGACTCACTTCCATTGGCACACCCGCACTTACATCATGGGCATCCTCAACGTCACCCCCGACAGTTTTTCGGGTGATGGCCTGTTAGCGCGCGGCGACGCGGTGCAGGCCGCCCTCGCTCAAGCGCGCGAATTCGTCGCCGCGGGTGCGGACATTTTAGACGTCGGCGGGGAAAGCACCCGCCCGGGCGCGCAGCCGGTTTCCGCCGAAGAGGAAGCCGCCCGCGTGGTGCCCGTGGTGCGGGCGTTGGCCGCCGAGTTCCCCGATGTACTGATCTCGGTGGATACTTACAAAGCCTCGGTGGCCGAGGCTGCGCTGGAAGCCGGCGCGGGCATGGTCAACGATGTGTGGGGCCTGCGCGCCGACCCGCGCATGGCCGAAGTGATCGCCCACTACGGCGCGTGGGCGGTGCTGATGCACAACCGCAGCACCCCGCAAAACGCCGAAGTGCGGGAACGCCTCGGCGGGCGCTACGTGGGCGTGGCCTACACCGATTTGCTCGCCGAGGTGAAAGCCGAGTTGCTGGAAAGCGTGGCGTTGGCGCGGCAGGCGGGCATTCCCGACGAGCGCATCATCCTTGAC
>JALVOR010000175.1 GCA_027026295.1 Anaerolineales bacterium
TGAATTTGCGGTTGAACGCCTGCGGCGTGAGGCGCAATTCTTCTGCCAGCAGGGGGCGGGGCACTTCGGGGCGCGGCGCAAAGGCGGGGTCGCCTTCCAAGGGGGCGCGGCGGTTCCACGGGCAGGCCATCTGGCAGGCGTCGCAGCCGAAAACCCATGCCCCGGCCTGCCCCCGCAGGTGGGGCACAATCGCTCCCTTGTTCTCAATGGTGAGGTAAGAAAGGCAGCGGTTGGCGTCAATGGTGCGGTTGGGCAGGATGGCGTCGGTGGGGCAGGCTTCCAGGCAGCGGGTGCAGGTGCCGCAATGGTCGGTGGGGAAGGGCGGGTCGGTTTCCAGCGGCACGCCGAGGAGAATTTCGGCCAAAATCAGGTATGAGCCCCACTGTGGGTTGATGAGCATGGCGTTCTTGCCAATCCAGCCCAGGCCGGCGCGGCGGGCGAAATCCCGCTCCAAAATGGGGCCGGTGTCGGTGTAATAGCGGTTGGGCACGGGGCGCCCTAGTTGGGCTTCCAGGAAAGCCACTAACGCCTGCAGCCGCGGCTTGAGGACGTCGTGGTAATCATCCCCCCAGGCGTAGGAGGCCACCAGCCCGCGGGCGCTGCTATCGGGCGGCGGCGGGGCGGCGCGCTGCTGGTGGTAGCGGATGCCCAGCACCAGCACGCTCTCGCATTCGGGCAAAATACGGCGCGGGTCGGCGCGGCGGGCGCGGTTGCGCTCGGTCGCCATGTAGGCCATCTCGGCGTGGTAGCCCTGCGTCACCCAGGCGGTGTAAATGCCGTAACTTTCCGGCGGGGAGCAGTCGGTCACGCCCACTAGGTGGAAGCCCAGCCGCCGGGCTTCGGCTTTCAGGGCCTGGGTCAGCGCGATGGTGTTGGAGGGCATGGGGGTATCTTACCATTGTTCCGGGGTAACTGTGCAGCCTTTGGAAAATGGCCCGCGGATGAACGCGGATGATCACGGATAGACGCGGATTTTTTTGTAGCGCCAAGGCGCAAAGAGGGCAAAGAGGTTAACGCAAAGGCCGAAAGAAGGCAAAGAGCGCAAAGGGTGTTGTCAATTCGGCACAGTGTTGCTTCGGATTCTACGAGTTGGCGAAGTAACGCCTCATGAGTTGCCTTAAACTCTATCCGAAAAATGTCGTGGTGGTGTCATTGCGAGCCCCCCCTCGCTGCGCTCGGCGCAGGCTCCAGGGCGAAGCAATCCCCCTTTTTATCGGCCAGGGGACTGCTTCGGCGGGCTTCGTCACTGCTCAGCCCGCTTCGTCACTGCTCAGCCCGCCTCGCAGTGACACATCTGCAAAGCATTTTCGGATAGGCTTTTGTTTCTGTGTTTTCTGTGGCGTTTTTGTGCTTTCTGTGGTTTTTCTTTGCCGGGGCTGAACAGTGAGGTTCCGGGCCTGGTAGGAATGCAGGAGCATGGCATGACTGCCCCATCCCCTCGCGGTATAATCGCCCTATGCGTTGGCATAAGCAAATTCTGTTGGCAGGCGCCTTGCTCCTCGGCATCCTCCTCGCGGGCTGCGGAGGAAATGCCGTTGCTGCCGACATCACCTGGAATACCACGCCTTCCCCCACCCCCGTGCCGTTGTACAT
>JALVOR010000176.1:0-6455 GCA_027026295.1 Anaerolineales bacterium
GGTGAGATCGGCGATGCGCTCGCGCACGGCATCGGCGTGTTCGACGGTCAGCTTGTGCACCTGGGCGCAACTTCCCGCCCGGTCGTCGGCAAGGGACAGCAGCGAGCGCAGTTCGTCGGGAATGTAGGCAAATTCCGCCGGCCCGCGAGGCGTGGGCAGGAACGCCCGCCCGACCAGCCCGGCGTACCACAGCATCTCTAAGGGGGAAATCGGCTGCTCATGGGGCTTTTCGCGGCTGCGCTTGCCGGGGCCCATTTCGCGGAAGCCGCCAAAACGCCGCACGGCATCGACCCACGGCATTTTGCCCTCGCCGGTTTGCAGCGTGAGCAGCGCCTCGCGGGCATCGTCGGGCAGGCGGGCAAGCACAGCTTCCACCTGGGCGGGGTCCTGCATCGCCGTCTCCAAGGTGCGGGCGGCTTCCTGCACGTTGCCCGGCAGGTGTTCAACACCCCACGTGGGGGCGAAGATTTCCAACAGCCCCAGATCGGCCTGGTGAAGGTGGTAATAGAGCGAAGGCATATCAGGAAGAAGGCGCAGGCGCAGCCACCGCGAGGGCCTGAGGAATCACTTCGATATCCAGTTGGCGCACGTGGCTGTCGAAACCGGCGAAAATTTCGCCGTCGAGGTGAATTTGCATCGGGCGGTCGGTTTCAACATGCAGGCGGCGGAGAGCACCCATCTGCACTTCGGGGTCGCCGCCGTGGGTGCCCTGCATCACCTTGGGCACCAGTTGCAGCATGTGGGGGCGGGAAACACCACCAATGGCAACATAGTGCAAAATGCCATCGTCCACTTTGGCGTCGGGCGTGGTGAGGAAACCGCCGCCTTCCCGCGGGCCATTGCCCACCACCAGCATCAGCAGGTCGGTTTCCCACGCCGCTTCGTCGCTTTCCAGGCGGGCGTGCAGCGGGTGGTGATTGAGGGCAATGGTTTGCAGCACGGCGGTAAGGTACATCACAAAGCCGCGCACCACCGGCAACTGGTGGGAACGGATGGTCACGATGGCGTCAAAACCAATACCAAGGGTGTTATCGCAAAATTCCTCGCGGCCATGTTCATCGGATACCCGCATCACATCCACCGTGCGGGGCTGGGCGGTGAGGGCAATGGGCAGGGCTTCGTGGGGGTCGGAAGGCAGCCCGACGCCATAGGCAAAGTCGTTGCCGGAACCCAGCGGCACCACGCCCAGCACCGGGCGTTTCTCGGGCGGTACGCGCATCAGGCCATTGACGACTTCATGCACCGTGCCATCGCCGCCCACGGCCACCACGCGCGCAAACCCTTGCTCAGCCGCCTGCATGGCCAATTCGGCGGCGTGGGTGGGGTAAACCGTGCCCGACCAGTGCAAATCGCTTCCGGCGATCTCTTCGGCCAGGGGGCGCAAATCGGCAATGCGCCGCCACGCGTGGCCTACATCGGCATTGGGGTTGAGAATGATAAGGGTTTTGGGCATGGGTCAAAAAGCATTCCAGTGTTTCAGGGTGTTCGTACGGGGAGGCTTGTCCGTCCTTCCAAAGCCAAACGGCTACGGCCTAACGGTGATGGCGAGCGGGCCGTTGCCGCTGCCCGCCCAATAAGCGGGGCCAGGGTAGCCGAGATGCACTTCAAAACTCACCGAGGCCGAAATCGTCGCCTTGCCGCTGGCAACGGCGGTCAATTCAAATTGTGCCGTGTCGGATTCGCCGTTGGCAATGGCAAGGGAATGCTCCACCGGCGGCGGATTGGCCGGTTCGAAAAGAGCAGCGTCCCCTTCAGGCTGCATGGAAAGGGTGTATTTCAGCAAGCCCAGTTTGGCGCAGCCTTCGTTGTGCAGCGTGACGGTCACGGTGACGGTATCGCCCACAGCAACCTCGGTGGACGACGCCGAGATTTCGGTGGAAGCGGTGTGGGTTTCACACGCGGGCGTTGGGGTAATCCGGGACGTCGGCGCGGGGATGAGGGTGCGGGTAATGTCAACAGTGGGCGGCACAGGGGTGGGCGGTGGCAGCGTGGGCGTGGCAGGCGCCGCCGCGGGCGTGCACGCACCGAGGGCAAACACAAAGACAAGCAGACTTCCCAGCCACAAGCAGCGCTTCATGTCGGGCTCCTCGTCAAAAGGGAAAACGACAAACCGGCCAGGCAAAAGCCCCGCGAGCGCAAACAGCGGAAAAATTTCTCAGCCCAGGTCTCGCGCGAGTGGTATGATAGGATTATACAGCAAGAACGCATGCAATATGGCGCACAGGCGCGTTTTATCGGTGAGGTACTATGGCTCGCGAACGCAAACGTTTCTATGTAGTCTGGAAGGGACGCAAAACCGGCATTTTCTCTTCGTGGGAAGCCGCCCGCAAGCAGGTAGCCGGCTTCCCAAATGCACGCTACAAGGGCTTTGCCCGCCGCGAGGAAGCCGAGCGCGCCTGGAAAGCGGGCTACGGCACCCATGCGGGGAAACCGGCCTCGTTGGGGCGCTGGCGCACCGCCCAACGCAAGCCGCTGCTTCCCAGCGTGGCAGTGGATGCCGCCGCCAGCAACGCCCACGGCCCAATGCGTTACCGCGGCGTGCTGGTGGAAAGCGAAGAGGAAATCTTCCGTCAGGGGCCGTTTGCGGTGGGCACGGTCAACATCGGCGAATTCCTCGCCATCGTGCACGCCTTGGCGTGGCTGCATCAGCGCAACTTAGACTGGCCGGTGTATTCGGATTCCCGCGTGGCGCGCGGCTGGGTCGAAAAAGGGCACTGCCGCACCCGCCTGCCCCGCACGGTGGAAAGCGAGGCGCTGTTCGACCTCATCGCCCGCGCCGAAGCGTGGCTTGCCGAGCACCCTGACCACCCGCCCGTGCTAAAGTGGGACACCCGCCAGTGGGGGGAAATCCCGGCGGATTTCAACCGGAAGTAAAAGGCACAAAGATCGCATCTGCTCAACCCCAACAAAGAAAAAAAACACAGAAGGCACAGAAGTGCTACAGAAAACACAGAAAGAGGGCTGCAAAGTTTACAACGTTTTGCCGCCCTTTGGGGCTTCTCTACGTCTCTGTGCCCTTCTGCCCCTCCGCGTTAAGCGTTCAAAAATCCGCGAACATCCGTGACCATCCGTGTTATCCGCGGTCTATTCCCCTGCATCTGAACAGTTACGAAAAACCACAGAAGGCACAGAAGTGCTACAGAAAACACAGAAATTTACTTTGCGTTCAGTTGCTTTTTCCTGTCCGTTCTTCTTCGGCAAGGCGTCAAGGGCGTTTGGAGTGTAGGGCGTGACGGCATCCCGCCCCACGCGCTGAACAGTTATGCAAAAGGCAGAAGGGTCAGGGCGAAGGCGGCGTGACGTTGGCCCTTGCGAAAATACCCTCACACGCCGGTTTGGGGAAAAGCCAACAAACCCGCTGGGGATTGGCGCGGATGGTGTCTGTGCTCATGTAATCGGTCACGTCCATCCGCGTTTGCGCCACCGCGGCCACCCGCACCGCCCCCTCGTCGATGAGCACATCTCCTTCATAAATTTGCACCCAAAAGTAAAACTTCGGGTAAGCAATGCCGGTTTGCACGGGGCCCATCAACCATTCCCACTTCACCCGCACGGGTTTGCCGGTTCGCTCACGGAAATACGACTGCAAGTCGCGCGTGGTGATGGCCTCGAACTGCTCCGTGGGGGGCATATTAGCATCAACATGCGATTTGGCAATCTGAAATCCCACGTAGAGCATCATCCCAACCCACATGATGAAAAACAAAGCCCCCATCGCTACAAAGGCACAACCCAAACGGAGCAGCGGGCGCAAGATTTTGCGCCTTTCAGCCCATTTCTGCTGCGGTTGGTGTTCCAACGTCATCTCACCACACTCCCGGAATCACCCGCCACCGCACTCGCCGCCGGTATTCCCGATAGCCAGGCAGGTGGGCTGCCAAAAAGTCGTCTTCTATTCGCACCTTGAGCAAATAACTCACCACGACGACGGCTACCAGCAGCGCATCCCACCAAGTGAGGAATGCCAGCCCCAACCCGACATACATCACCGTGGCAAAGGCGTAAATGGGATGCCGCACCACGCCGTAAGGGCCGCTATCGACCACCTGGTGCTCTGGCACCACACGGGTATCCACCATGTGGAACTTCCCCAAATGGCGGCGGCAGGCACACATGCCCGCCATGCCAGCCACGGAAAGCAGCCAGCCAACCAGCACAACGGCTACCGAGTCCCCCGGGCCTGCGAGCAGCCCCAAAGCGAAAGCAATGCCCGTTACTGCCAGCCCCACGGAACTGAGGGCAATGGCGATGACCGTGGCTCTATCCACGCGCGAACCGCCCCCGGCGAGGGATTCCTGAAAATCGCTCACAATCTTCTGCCCGCCCCGCCAGTAGGTAACAAACCAGAACGAGTAGCCAAGCAAGGTAAGCCACGTAACCAAACCACGGTTGCCATGGCATCCTTCCCCAAACAGCCCTGTCAGGCCAAGCAACCTGACAGGGCTGTTGCAATGCATCAAGCAGAATTATTTACCCTTCCACTCAGCCTTGCGTTTGTGCATGAAGGCATCCATACCCTCTTTCTGGTCTTCTGTGGCAAAGAGCAGATAAAACACCCGCCGCTCGTAAGCCAATCCTTCGCTGAGCGGGGTTTCCAGCGCCTTGTTCACCGATTCCTTGGCAATGCGCAGGGCAATGGGGGCGCGCGCCGCCAGTTGCTGCGCCAGTTCCATCGCCTCGTCCAAGTAGCGTTCCACCGGCACCACGCGGTTGACCAGCCCAAAGCGGGCGGCTTCTTCGGCGGTCAGGCGGCGGTCGTTGAGCACGATTTCCATCGCTAGATATTTGCCCACCGTGCGGGTCAGGCGCTGGGTGCCGCCCGCGCCTGGAATGATGCCCAAATTGATTTCCGGCTGCCCAAACTGGGCGCTTTCGGAAGCCACGATCATATCGCAGGTCATGGCAAGTTCAAAGCCGCCCCCCAGGGCAAAGCCGGAAACCGCCGCAACGATGGGTTTGCTCACCTGACGGATGCGGTCGAACAGGTCAATGTAACCGCTGGTGAGCATATCCACCGGCGTGGCCGTGGACATTTCCTTGATGTCTGCCCCGGCAGCAAACACCCGCTCGCTGCCGGTAATCACAATGGCACCAATGTCCTCGTCGGCGTCAAAGGCAGCCAGCGCGTCGGTCAGTTCACGCATCAACTGGCTGTTGAGGGCGTTGAATGCCCGCGGGCGGTTGAGGCGAATCAACCCAACCCGGTCGTGCACTTCGGCAATGATGGTTTCATAGTCGCTCATGGGGAAACCTCCTCAGGGGATAACATCTGCAGGGTGTATGCTCCCAGCGCGTAACTGCGCTCTACCCACCATTGTACAGTACGTTGCCCGTAACGGGGGTGTCGGGAAAGGAAAGACCACCCGCGCCCATCCAGGGGGGCAACCAACCGCAAAGCCCGCTGGCGCAGGCGGCGGTAATCTGCCAACATGGTTTCCGGCGGCGGGAAGTCGGCGGGGGAGAGCACAGCCCCGGCGCGCAGCGGCTGCCGGACGACCATCGCCTGCAGGTTCGGGAAGCCCACCTGCGCCTCCCACTGCCAGAGGGCAGCCAGCGCCGCCCACGGGGAACCCAGCCCGCGACGGGCGCGCTGCGCTTCTGGCAACGCCGCCCATGCTGCAGCCAGCCTCTCCGGCTGGGCAGCCCAGGCAGCCAACAGTTCTTCGCGATAGCGCAACAATTCCCGAAACTGGGGCATAGCCACGAATTCCCTTGCAGGCGCGTGTCTCTGCGGCTGAAAATCAGGCGAGTTTGAGCACCAGGCCGTTGAGGTCGGCGGCTTCGGGTGAAGCCAGCCAGCGCACCAACTCACCGGCATTCGCAGGCGGGGCAGCCATCCCGGCGTTTGCAGCAGCCTCGGGGGACGTCAACGCCTCCGCGGGCGCGGTGGCAGCATCAGGCCAGATCACGTGGGCGCGCACGCGTGCTGCGGCCAGGGCGCGCGCCGCGTGGCGGGCAAGCGCCAGCAACCCCGCCTTCCCGGCCTGATAGGCCACGCTGTCGGGCATATCGGCCTGTGCGCCAAAGAACACCATCGTGCCACCGCCGCGGGTCTGCATAATGCGCCCGGCAATCTGGGCTGCCAAAAACGGCAGAGTCAGGTTGCTATCCAGCGCGCGGTGCCAGTCCCATTCGTCCAGCCGCAGCATGTGCGCTTTGGGAGCCACATCCAGCGCACTGACCAGCACGTCGATGCGTTCCTCGCCGAAATCGTCGCTGATGCGGTTGACCACGGTTTGCAGGGCAATTTTCTTGATCACATCGCCGCTGTAAGCCTTCGCCTGCCCGCCCGCGGCAACAATAGCCTGCGCGGTCTGCTCGGCGTGCATCGGGCTGAAATCGAAACAGGCCACAAACATGCCGCTTTCCGCCAGGCTCAAGGCGGCTTCCCTGCCATAGCCGCGGCCCGCGCCCAGCACAAACGCCAACCGTCTTTGCTCCATGTTTTGCTCCTC
>JALVOR010000176.1:6465-14835 GCA_027026295.1 Anaerolineales bacterium
AGGGATAACACACTGCGGCGCTTCGCCCGCGGGCGCATTCTGCGCGTTGACCAAAATGCCCAAATAGGGCGAAGGGTCGAGGGTGTTTTCGATTTTCAATTCGTTGCGGTAATGACCGCTGCCATCGTCGAGTACGATGGAAAAGTGCAAATGCACGCCTGTGGGGCGCAGCGGATTGCCGGAATAGTTGCCCTGATAGCCCAACAGGGTGCCCGCCCTCACGAAAACGTCATGGGTCCCCGCCGGGAAAGCAACAAAGGAATTCCCCTGCGGGTCGGCCATGTGGGTGTAGTAGGTCCAAATCGTACGGCCAGGGTGCAGCGGGTCGTCGTGGCGGATGATGACTGCCGATTTCCAGCCGGCCTCGCGGGTAAGGAAGCCGTCGTAGGCGGCATAGACGGGCGTTTCGCCGGGGGCGGTGCCGCCGAAAACATCGATGCCCTGATGCCGGTGGGGAAAGTGAAAAACACCGCCCCAGAGATAGCCAATATAGCCCGTGGTGGGGAAGAGAAAAGGGGCATCGCCGCAGCGGGTGAGGGCTTCCACCTTCCAGTCGGCGTGCTCCTCAGGATGCCGGATGAAGGCCAGCACCCGCTTCGAGCGGGGGAACGTGTGCACCCAGGCCGCCACAGGCGTTACCAGCAGCGCGATGAGGCACAGGATGAGCACAAAGAGCACAACAGGGGCTATTAACCGGCGGATTTTATCCATAATCGGGAACTACAAAACGAAATTTAGCGAAAACACCGAACAATAGTAGTGAGTTTTACGAAAACCACCCTTCAGCGGGCGCCTGCACAGCCACCACGGAAGGGCGAACGGCTTGCAACAACGCCCGGGGGGCAATTTTCAACAAGGCTTGCTCTGCCCCGCCACCGCCGTAAACCATCTCGTGCTGCAACACGCTCTCATCCAGCAACGTCGGCAACGGCTGCCGATGCCCCAAAGGTGGCACCGCGCCCACCGGGTAGCCCGTCGCCGCCAGCACCTCATCGGGTCGGGCAATGCGGATGCGTTTGCGGCTCACGCCCAAATGCCGCGCCAGGGCACGGGTATCCACCTTCGCGGTGCCGCTGGCAATGACCAGCATCGGCTCGCCCTGCACCATGAACACCACGGTCTTGACAATGCGCTCCGGCGTCACGCCCACCGCCCTTGCCGCGGCAACCACCGTAGGCGTTGGCACATCCAGCCGCAGCACCTCGCCCGCTATGCCACGGGCGCGCAAATAACCTTCCAAATCATCAGGGGTCAGCATCGTTACCGGTTGATCATTCATGATTCGCTGCTACGCTCCCTGGTTCTGCGTGCATCCACCTCATCCGCGATCCATTTCCTCAAGGTTGATTCGTCACCAACCTGCGCGCCCGGCGCACCCATTCGCGTTCAGACTCAAAAGTGAGCAGCGCCTCGGCTTCGTCCCATGGCACCCAGCGGGGGCGAAATTGCGCCTCTGGGGCATGGTCGGGGGTCAGGCTGCCTTCCCGCAACATCAGGAAGTAAAACTCATCCCGCTCGTAAGTTTTCCCCTGGTAATGAAAAGCCACATGCTGCCTGCCCAAATCGGCAAGCATCCGCAACTGCTCAAAACCGCTCTCCTCGCCAACTTCCCGCAGGGCCGTTTCACGGGGAGATTCACCGGGGTCGATATGCCCCTTGGGCAGGCGCACCTCGCCGCGGCTGGAGCGTTCCAGCACCATGACCCTGCCCGACGCATGCACAACCACCCCTCCGGCAGCCTGATAGCGAATGACTTCCGACATTTCAGCCTCCTCCCAAACGGGCAAGCAACGGCGGCAGGAAAACCAGCAGCCCCACCACCACAGCCGCGACAGCCGCGAGCAGCACACCCGCGGCAGCAACGTCTTTGGCGACTTTCGCGAGGGGATGAAAATCGGGGCTGGTCAAATCCACCACGGCTTCCACCGCGGTGTTGAACGCTTCGGCAACCCACACAGCGCCGATCGCCAACGTCAGTGCCACCCACGCCAGCGTCGAAACCCCCAGCCACCACCCCACCGCCACCACCGCCACCGTCATGGCGAGGTGAATGCGGGCATGGGGCTGCGTGCGCAGCAAATAAGCCAGCCCTTCAAAGGCAAAGCGGAAAGCGCTGATGCGGTCGCGAGGCATGAAACACCTTACGGCGGGTCAAGGGGGCATCCAAGGGCTTCCAACACCGCCCGCTGCGCTGCCCACATGCGGGCTTTCTCCTCCGGCTCGGCGTGGTCATACCCCAAAAGGTGCAGCATGCCATGTACCACCAACAGGCAGAGTTCCCACGCCACCGGGTGCCCGCCCCGCGCCGCCTGCCGTGCCGCCTGGGGATAGGAAATCGCAATATCGCCCAGATAAACCGCACCGGTCTCGGGATCGGGGGTGCCATCCTCAAAGGAAAGCACATCCGTGGGGGCGTCCACGCCGCGGTAACGGGCGTTGAGCGCACGCAGGGCTTTGTCGGCGGCAATTTCAACGGAACACGCCGCCGGAGCGCCCGTGCCGTGGGCTTCCCAAACGGCCTGGGCCGCCTGCGCCAGTTGGTTGGCATCCACAGCATCGCGAAACGTCTCGGCCACGAACAAATGCACCGTCAGCGTCATGGTATCTCTCCGGAAGCCGGCTCTTCCAATTGCATCATCGCCTCAGAAACCGGCAAGGTTTTCTGCCCGCGCTCTTCGAGTTTGGGATATTCGATGCGGGGATGGTAAATCCCTTTGAGGACGGCCACGATGGTATCTTCGATGGTTTGCAGATCGCGCAAGGTGAGGCCGGTATCGCTGAGTTGCCCCTCGCGAATGCGGGCAGCAATGGTATCGTGCACCAGCATCCGCAGGGCGTGCTCATCTTCGGGGCGCTCGGCGCGGGAACGCGCCTCACAGGCGTCAGCCAGCATCACCAGGGCGGTTTCCTTGCTCTGGGGGCGCGGGCCGGGATAGCGGAAATCGGCAGGGTCTACTTTCGCCTCGTCGTTGCCATGCTGCCTGACCGCCTGCGCATACTGGAAGCGCGTGAGCAACGTGCCGTGATGCTCGGCAATGAAACTCTGCACACGGTGCGGCAGGCCATACTGCTGCGCCAACGCCAGGCCGTCGGTCACGTGGCTGATGATGGCGCGAGCGCTTTCTTCAGGCGACATACCCTCATGGGGGTTGAGGTGGCCGGGAGGCTGGTTTTCGATGAAAAACTGAGGGTTCTTTACCTTCCCCACATCGTGGTAAAGCGCGCCAACGCGGGTCAGAAGGGCGTCTGCGCCAATTGCACGGGCAGCCTGCTCTGCAAGGTTGGCAACCTGCAAACTATGCTGATAGGTGCCAGGGGCTTCCCGCAGCAGCAGTTGCAACAGGGACTGGTCGGGGCGCGAAAGTTCCAGCAACTGTAGCGGGGTCACCTCTCCCAGCCACGGTGCAACGAAGAAATAAAAGATCGCGCCGGCCACCGCCGAAAGCACGCCCGTAAACAATGCCCCCGCCAACAGCACCACCAGCCCCGGCACATCGGTGGCAGGGGAAGGCAAGCGCGTCGCCAGCACGGTCATGCCGCCCGCAAACGCCATGCCCGCGGCAGCAATCAAAAAACGGCTCATCCGCTGGGCTTGCTGCACCAGCACCATGCCCATCAGCCCCATGCCGAGGTAGTAAACCACCAGTTCGTAGCCACGCGGCAAGCCGTAAAGGCTCAAAGCCACCAGCGGAATGGTAAGGGCAAACGCCAGTTCGGCGTCGAAGAGCAAATACATCCCTATTGTGAATGCCGCCAGAGGATAGAGATAGGGCACCACGGCGTGGCCGGGCATAATCAGCCGAGCGCCCACCAAAAACAGCAGCGGTGAAACCACCACCACCAGCAAGGCGCGCCTGTTGTCGCATACCGACAGGCGGCGGTAATGCAGATAAAGCGCCACCAGCAGGAACGCCAGCAAGGTAAGCAAAATCGGCCCCAACACCGCCTGCCAGCGCGCCGTGCCTTGCAGCAAGCCGTATTCCTGCAAGGCTTCGATGTCGGCTTCGGTGAGCACCTGGCCGCGCTGCACGATGGTTTCCCCCCGGCGGTAAGAGCGCATCACCGGCTTCACCGCCGCGCGGGCTTTTTCGCGCGCCTGGTCGGTTAGTTCGGGGCTGTAAAGGCTGTTGGGGGCAAGGAAGGCTTCCACCAGCCGTTGCACAATATCGGCCTGGCGCTCGGGAATGGTAAGGTCAATGAACGCCGGAATGTTGCGGTGGGCGGCTTCGAGTTGGTCTTCCCGAATGGGGGAGCGCATCATGGCTTCCAGCACCCGCTGCGCTTCCTTCTGGGTGCTTTGCCAGCGCCGCTCGTCCATGGTGAGCAGGTAGCGGGCTTCGCCGGGCGTGAGGCGCAAACCGCGAATGGCAGCCAGATCGTTCAGTTTTTCTTCCTGCGAGGCGTAGGGGTCGGCACGCACCGCAGTGATGAAGGCCAGGGCCGCGCGCAGCCGCTCCAACTGCTGGCGGCCAATGCTGGCATCGGGCGGGGCATAAATCCGGGGCACTGCCTGCGCAGCGGCCTCGCGTTTGCTTTCTGTGAGCACTTCGCTCTTGAAAGTGTGGCTGTAAGGCGCCAGAATATCCCGCGGGGCAACTTCGCCCGCGTGCAGCATCAAATTATCCTCTGCGGTAGTGAACCACATCACCGCGGCGGCAAGCGCCAAAGCCCCCAGACCCAGCAGCCATCGGTAGGCACGCGAAGGCTTCCCTCGCCGCCGAGGCGACGGGGTTGCGCTGCTTTCGCCATTACCGGGCAACACGACGGCCATCAATCTGCCCAAGTCAGGAATTCTGCAACAGACGCCGCACCACCTGACTGGCTTCCTTGCCGGTGGCGCGCCCCTGCAAACGCGGCATGAGCGCCGACATCACCTTGCCCATGTCGCGCGGCGAGGTCGCGCCCACCTCAGCAATCACTTCACGCCCCAGGGCTTCCAGTTCAGCCTCGGTGAATGGCGCCGGCAGGAATTCCTGCAACACGGCAATTTCGGCTTCGGCAGCGGCAATCAGGTCATCGCGTCCGGCCTTTTGCGCGCCTTCCAGCGCCTCGCGGCGCATCTTGAGTTCCTTTTGCAGCACAGTCAGCAGCGCGCTTTCGTCCAGCGCACCGCCTGCTTCCACCTCGGCCAGTTTGATGGCGGCCAGCGCAGAGCGCACCGTGCGCTTGCGAAGGTCGTCGCGCTGCCGCATGGCTTCCTTCAAAGCAAGTTGGAGTTTCTGTTTCGTATCCATGCCTTCATTATACCAGCGCCACAAGCGCCAGGGTCAAACCGCCCATGAGCAACCCCACCCCAATGCCTGCAAGCACGTCCGAAACGTAATGCACGCCCATCGCCACCCGCGCTAAGGAAACCAGCGGCGCCCAAACCGTGAGCGCCACCGCCGCCCAAAGCGGGCACACACCCCAGGAAACCGCCGCCAGCAGGGTGGCGCGGGCCGCGTGGCCGGAAGGGAAGGAATGGGGGTCAGTGGTGCGGTAAATTGCGCCCCATTCGCCTTCGGGGCGGCGGCGGCGGAAGGTGAATTTCAGCGCCAGCACCAGCGCAGCGGTTACAAACACACTCGCGAACAGCACAGCCGCACAACGGCGCAGGGAAGCCACCTGCCACCCTACCAGCGCCAGCCCCGCGAACCAAAACCACGAATCGCCGGAATGGGCAAACACCGCCGCCAACGTGCGCAGCAGGCCGGGGCGCTCGGCAACCCGCAACCTGCGGCTGAAGCGGGCGTCCCAATCGAGAAAACTCTGCAGCATAGCCGCTCCTTGGGGGAAGATTGCCCAAAGTATACCGCAGGCCACAGCCCGCCCCCCGCCTCGCTGGCACGCCGGGAGCACACAAATATTGGAGAAGCGCAACTTGTTCAGCCTTGGGAAAATGGATCACGGATGCTCACGGATACACAAGGAGAGGGGGCGCGCAGCGGGGGTAAGGTGAGGGCGAGCAAACTGTAATGTTACGCATTTTGCCTGCCCCCTGGCACGCCCCTTGCACCTATACCCATACCCTGACTCGGGAGGAAGCCATGCCCACACTCAAACCTCGCCCTTACGGCATCTACTACAGCCCCGTCGCCGGGCCTTACCGCCAAGCCGATCTGGAAGCCTACCTGCCCGTACTGAAAATCCTGCGCGCGGGCTGGGTGGTGCTGCGCAGCACGGCCACGCGCGCCGTGCCCGAAGGCTTCGTGCACGGCCTGCTGCAAGCCGACACCATGCCTGTCGTCCACCTCGACGCGCCCCTCAGCATCGTTCCCGCCGAGGTGCGCCCGATTTTGCGCGCTTACGCCCGCTGGGGCATTCGCCACGTGCTGTTGTTCGACCGCCCCAACAGGCGCGCCGCGTGGGGTGCGGCATGGCATCAGCCCGACCTGCCGGGGCGCTTCCTCGACGCGTTCATCCCCCTGGCAGAAGCCGCGGCGGAGGAAGGGCTGCAACCTTTCTTCCCGCCCCTCGCGCCGGGCGGCGACTACTGGGACCTGGCTTTCCTGCGGGCTTCACTGGAAGGCCTGCGGCGGCGCAACGCCGACCTGGCGAAGCAAATCGGCATCGCTGCCTACGCTTGGAGCGAAGGGAAGCCACTGACATGGGGCAAGGGTGGCCCCGAAGTGTGGCCTGAAACCCAGCCCTACTACACCCCGCCGCAAAGCGAAAACCACCTTGGTTTCCGCATCTTCGACTGGTACGCCGTGGAAGCCAAAGCCGCGTTGGGGCGCACGCCGCCGATTTTCCTCGCGGGCATGGGCAGCCGTTACGAGCGCGAGCCAGAAGAAGCCCTGCTCGCCAAAAACACCGCCATCGCACAGGCATTCCAGGCGGGCGAGTTGCCGGAAGCCGTCATCGGTGGGGCATTCTACACCCTGACCGCGCCGCCCGACCATCCCCACGCCGCGATGGCGTGGGTAACACCCCAGGGAAAACGCAGGGAAGTCATCGACGCCATCGCCCAGCAAGCCTCCGCCGCCCACAGCGCAAAATCCGACCCCAAAGCCGCGGCGGCAGAAACGCCTTCGCCGGTTAAACGCTACATCCTGCTTCCTCGAGAAATTGGCAACACAACGCCCTACCTCAACGCCGCGCTGCCGTGGATGCAAGCCGGCGCCGCCACCGCAGGCTTCCAGGTGGAAGACGCCCGCGATGCCGGCGAAATCGTGGTGGTCGGCAAACCGGAAGATTTCCCGCCCGAAACCCTCACCGCCCTGCTCGACCTGGGGCGCCCCATGCGCTGGGTTCCCGTGGCTGGCATGGATGTTGCACAAAAAGGGTAAGGCGGTTGACTGCTTCAATTCGTCTATTCCTTCCCGTTGCGGAGGTTCCCCCATGAGCGCACAATTGCAAACCCCTCAAACGAAAATCAAGGTCATTGGCCTGGGCGGGGGCGGGTCGAACACCGTCGCCCGGATGATCGAGTTCGGCGTGGATGGCGTGGAATTCATCGCCGCCAACACCGATGCCCAGGTACTGCGGAACAACCCCGCGCCCGTAAAGGTGCTGCTGGGGCCGCGCACGACCGGCGGGCAAGGGGCAGGCGGCAACCCCGCGGTGGGATACAAAGCCGCCGATGAGAGCCGCGAGGCGCTGGCGGCAGCCCTGCACGGCGCGGACATGGTTTTCCTGACGGCAGGCATGGGCGGCGGCACCGGCACCGGCGCGATTGCCATCGCCGCGGAGGTCGCCCGCCAGCAAGGGGCCGTAACCGTTTCGGTCGTCACCACGCCTTTCGCTTTCGAGGGCAAGCGGCGCTACAAGAACGCCGTCGCCGGGCTGAAGGGGCTGCAGGAACACACCAACACGTTAGTGGTGGTGCCCAACGAGCGACTGCTCGCCATTGCCCCCAAAAACCTGCCCCTCACCGCAGCGTTCCGCCTGGCCGATGAAGTGCTGCGGCGCGCCATTCAGGGCGTGACCGACATCGTGACCCAAACCGGCCTGATCAACCGCGATTTCAACGATGTCCGCCGCATGATGGCCTCTGGCGGCGGGGCGCTGATTTCCATCGGCACGGGAAAAGGTGAAGACCGGGTAGCCCAGGCACTGCGTTCGGCGCTGCACAACCCCCTCATCGGCAACGTGCCGCTGGATTCGGCAACGGGTGTGTTAGCCAACTTCGTCAGCGGCGACGATGTGACGCTCTACGAAATCGTGGGCGGCATGCAAACCCTGCACGACGCCCTGCCCGCCGATGCCGACGTGGTGTGGGGCTACACCACCGACCCGAATTTCTCGGGGCGGGTGCAGGTGGTGCTGCTCATCACCGGCGTGGGCGGCGTGCCGGTGGAAGACTTTGCCACACAGCAAAGCGCCAGGCCAGCCCCCGCTGCCAGCAGCACCCAGCCACAGCACAGCGCCCCTGCGCCCATCCCCAACGAC
>JALVOR010000177.1 GCA_027026295.1 Anaerolineales bacterium
ATTTAGGATTTAGGGGGTGGGGAGGTAAGGCATTTCGGGGCCGGGGAGGCCCAAGTGTTCGGCCAACGCAGCGCGGAGGGCGGTGCGGTCGTCCCAGGGGTATTCGGTTTCGCCGAAGCACATGGATTGTTCGTGCCCCTTGCCGCAGGCCATCACCAGGTCGCCGGGGCGGGCAAGGCGCACTGCTGCGCGAATCGCCTCCCGCCGGTCGGGGATGCGGAAGAAGGTCTTGCCCTCCACGCCGCCTTGCGCCCGCGCCGCGGCGGCCATTTCTTCCAGAATGGCGTCCAACGACTCGGTGCGGGGGTCTTCGGCGGTCAGGATGGTGATGTCGGCCAGTTGGGTCGAAACCTCGGCCATCAGGCGGCGCTTTTCCCGGTCGCGCAGGCCCGCGGAGCCGAAAACGGCGATCACGCGCCCCTCGGTCATGCCGCGGGCGGTTTCCAGCGCCCGCCGCAGCGCGTTGGGCGTGTGCGCGAAATCCACGATCGCGGTGAAATCTTGCCCCAAGTCGATGCGCTCCATGCGCCCGGGGATGGCTTCCAGCGCGGCCACGCCTTCCTGCGCAGCCTCCGGTGCGATGCCCAGCCCCACCACGGTGGCCGCCACCGCGGCCAGGATGTTGCTCACATTGTAGCCGCCCACCAACTGCGCGGTGAGCGGCAGGCGGAAGCCCGGCCCCACCGCGGTGAAGGCCAGCCCTTGCGGGGTATGGCGGACGTCTTCGCCGCGCACGTCGGCTTCCGGGTGCAGGCCGTAGGTCACGGCACGCACCTTCAGGCGGGGGGTGAGGAAGGCGTAGGAGCCTTCATCGTCGCGGTTGAGCACCGCGAGGCGGGGGTTGCCCTGGGGCTTGGGCGGCGTTTCGGCCAGCATGTCGAACAGGCGGGCTTTGGCGGCAAAGTAGGCTTCCCGCGAGCCGTGGTAGTCCAAGTGTTCGTGGGTGATGTTGGTGACCACGCCGATGTCGAACGCGCAGGCGGTCACCCGGTGCTGGGCGAGGCCGTGGGAGGTGGCCTCCAGCACTGCGTGGGTGAGTCCGGCTTCAACCATTTCGGCAAGGTAAGCCTGGGTTTCGGGCGCGGGCGGGGTGGTGGTGTGGAAGCCGGTATCCAGCACCCGTTTGCCCACCACCGCATTGACGGTGGAAATCATGCCCGCCGCGATGCCCGCGGCCTCGAGAATGTGGAAGATGAAATTGGCGGTGGTGGTCTTGCCGTCGGTGCCCGTGACGCCGATGACGGTGAGGCGGTAGGCCGGGTTGCCGTAGAAGCGGGCGACCAGGTAGGCGAGGGCTTCGCGGGCGTCGCGCACCTGGGTGTAGGGCACGGCCAGGTCGGCAAATTCGGAAGGCGGGCGGGCGCCGACGACAGCAACCGCGCCGCGCGCCACCGCCGCGGGGACGAAGCGGTGCCCGTCCACCGCCACCCCAGGGATGGCGACGAACAGGTCGCCGCGGCGCACCTGGCGGGAATCCGACGCGATGCCCGTCACCCAGGCGTCTTCTTCGGGTGCGGGCACGGGGTAAGGCAGCGCGGCGAGCAAATCGGCGAGGAAGATGGGGCGGGGTTTGGGCA
>JALVOR010000178.1 GCA_027026295.1 Anaerolineales bacterium
TCGTGATAATGTCTAATTTTTACCAAATTATACAGGAAAGCGCCCCCAGCAGCACGAAAGTTGTTCCTACGCTGCTTTCAGCCTTTGCACGCCGCGGGTGTCCACCCGAGCGACGAGATCGGCCACCGTCAACCCCAACACAGGATGCCGCAAGCCGGGGGCGATTTCTTCCAGGGGCACCAGCACAAACGCCCGCTCATGCAACCTGGGGTGCGGGATGACCAGTTGCGGCGTTTCCATAACCAGATTGCCGTAAAACAAGATGTCGATGTCAATTTCCCGCGGCCCATAGCGGAAAGTAGGCGTGCGCCCCAGTTCGGCCTCCAGAAATTTGACAAAATCCAGCAACATACCCGGCCCCAGGTCGGTTTCTCCCATCAACACCTGGTTGAGGAAGCCGGGCTGCTCAGTGTAGCCCCACGGCTCGGTTTCGTAAATGCTGGAAGCCGCCAATACCCGCACCTGCCGGGCAATTGCTTCGCGCGCCCGGCGCAATTGCGCCAATCGGTCGCCAACGTTGGAACCCAGCGAGAGAAAAACCCGATTCATCACTGCTCCCACAATGCATTGTAATCCACTTTTGGGAACACGGTCAGTTTGCCCCCCACGGTGGCGTCCACCACGCGGCGGCCTGCGCGGGCGTAGGCTTCCCGCGCCATGCGGTAGGCCATTTCGGAGGTTTCCAAATCGGGCAATTGCCAGCGAAAACCCTTGCCGAAGTAGCCGGGGTGAAAATGGTTGGGATCGTCGCCTTCGGAAACCACCGTGCGGTTGGCCGGGCCTTTGGTGGCGAAGTTGTGGTCGACGCCAATGAGGACGACTTCCTCGCAGCCCATATGGAAAGCCAGTTGCAGACTGACGTAGGTCACGGTCGCGCCTTCCCACAGGCGGCTGCGGGCGTCGGTGGCAAATTTAGGGGCCATGTAGGTCGTGAAAAGAAAAGTCGTGTGCTCATCGGCGGGAAGCCAGCGGCGGGCGCGCCAGGTGAAGAACTTGGGCATTGCCAGTTCCCGGAAATCGGCAGCGCACTGCTCAATCACCAGATCGTTGACCGAAACCAGATAAGTGGTGCGGAAGCCCCATTCAGGGAAAGCGAGGTAAATGCGGTTCATGCCAAAGGTGATTTCATCCCGCAGGCGGGAAACGTCGGTGCGGCGCAGGCTGGGGCCGTTGCCGATGACAAAGCAGCGCTGCCCGCGGTGCACATCGCGCAGTGTGGCGAGGCGGCGCTTGCTCGCCAGCCGCCAGGGGTGAAAAGCCGCCGCAGGCCATTCAGGCAGCCACTGGGCGGTTTGATAAGCGCGGCGAAGGAGGGAAAGCAGCATGAGGGAAGATGCTCCAGTGTCGAGTGTTACCGTGCCCGGTGCTCAGTGAACAGTGTTCGGTGTGACCAATCCCGAATCGCCAATCGCAAACCGCCGTCCGCGCTCCGCGGGTTGTTTTCCGCCACCCGCGACTCGCAATTCATCACTCGCAATACTTTCACTCCGTGCTCAACCTGGCGGTCGCCCCACCGTCCACAATCAGGGGCTGGCCGGTCATGAACGAAGACTGGCTGCCAT
>JALVOR010000179.1 GCA_027026295.1 Anaerolineales bacterium
AAGCGTTGATATCCAGCACACCGGCGAGCACCGCGGGCTGGTTGGCAATGAGGCCCACCGTGCGTCCGCCAAGGCGGGCAAAGCCCACCACGATGTTGGGCGCAAACTGCTCGTGAATTTCATAAAAGTCGCCGTTGTCCACCACCAAGCGGATGACTTCCTTGATATCGTAAGGCTTGCTGGGGTCGTCGGGCACGATGGCATCCAGCGCGGCCTCCATGCGCAGCGGGTCGTCGCCGGTTTCCATCAGCGGGGGGTCTTCCATGTTGTTCTGGGGCAGGAAGGCAAGCAGCCGCCGCACCGCCATCAGGGTCTCGGCTTCGGAATCGTGCACCACATGCGCCACGCCCGACTTGGTGGCGTGAACATCCGCCCCGCCCAAATCCTCAAAAGTCACATCTTCGTGGGTCACGGCCTTGACCACCTGCGGCCCGGTGACGAACATATACGACGAGCCGCGCACCATGAAGATGAAGTCGGTGATGGCTGGCGAATACACCGCACCGCCCGCGGCAGGGCCCATGATGATGCTGATTTGCGGCACCACGCCGGAAGCCAGCGTGTTGCGCAGGAAAATTTCGGCGTAGCCGCCGAGGGAATCCACGCCTTCCTGAATGCGCGCCCCGCCAGAATCGTTCAGGCCAATGACCGGCGCACCGTTCTTCAGCGCCATATCCATGATTTTGATAATCTTGCGGGCATGGGCTTCCCCCAAACTGCCGCCCATCACCGTGAAATCCTGTGAAAAGACATACACCAGGCGGCCTTCAATCGTGCCCCAGCCCGTGACCACGCCATCGCCGAGGTAACGTTTTTCGCTCATGCCAAATTCAGTAGCGCGATGGGTCACAAAGGTGTCAATTTCACGGAACGAGCCGCGGTCGAGGAGCAAATCGAGGCGCTCGCGCGCTGTCAGTTTGCCTTTCTTGTGCCGCGCCTCAATGCGCTTGGCGCCGCCGCCCAGACGTGCCTGGGTCTTGAGTTTTCGCAGGCGTTCGATTTTGGGATCGGGATGTTCACTCATCGTCTGCTCCAAAAAGGGATTTCCAAACCGGCGGTGCGGTTATCACCAACACCGTCGCCATAATGACAACCGAGAAAAGCAAGGCAACCGACCAGTTCTGGCGAAAAACAGGGTCCTGAGCAAGCACATAGCGGTCAACCCACCAGAAAACGCCAAAAAGCGCTGTCGTCGCCGCCATTGCGCCGGAAGCCCAGCGGTGGCCCGTCAGCAGCATCAGCCACGTCGCCACGCCTGCCGCCAACCACACCGCACCGCTCGCCGCCAGATACGGCCACGGCACTTGAAGCGGTATCGTTTGCAGCCATGCCGCGCCGCGCCATGCTGCCCAGAGCCGGAAGCCGCCCCAGGCTGTTATGAACAACACCACCCCCTGCAAAAAAGTCGCGGCGAGGAATGAAGTCGTTTTCTTTCCCAAAACGCGCTCGCCGGTCATGGGATTTCCAGCGTAATCTTGCCCATCTGTTTGCCGCCGGCCAGCCGCTCCTGCGCGGCGCGCGCCTCGGCCAGGGGGAAGGTTCTATCCAGCAC
>JALVOR010000180.1 GCA_027026295.1 Anaerolineales bacterium
GGGTTGGGACGGCTGAAAGATATCGCTGGGCAGTTGAAAGTTGAACGACGGGAACGATACCCGCCCATACACGCCGCCCGTGCAGGCGCTCAGAAAGCCAAACAGCCACAGCGCCCGCTGGCGCTTGAAAATTCGCCAGGCTCGTGAGAGGATGTCTTGGTAGGGCATGGGTGTCTCCTTGGAATCTCAGGCTGTGTTCTGGGGTGCAGGCATTGCTTCGGATGGAGAGGCCACAGGCGGGAGCGGCCAGTTTCCCGACAGCCATGAATAAAGCAATCCCCAGCCAACCGTTGTGAAAGTTACTACCGGGGCGAGGAAGATTGCCAAAATCGCTCTGCCGCCCAGGATTAGCAGAAGAGAAGCAAGAACCAGTATCGCGGGGTGATTAACGAACCATACAACGAGAGTGGTGCCGCCCATCTGGAGGGCCAGCGAAAGGGCAAGCACCCCTATGAGCGCGGCGTACGATAGCGCCGTGCTGACCAACCACATTGTCACATCCAGCGCAAACGCGGTCAGCATGACCAACCAGAAGTGCGGTTTCCAGACCTCCCATGCCCGGCGCATGGCTTTCCACAAGGAAAGGTCTTCGATGGCAATAGCCCCGTTACCCAGGTGAATGTAGATCGTGATCAGCCATGCCGTGACGAAAAAAACGGGCAACAAAGGCACCCCAATCAGCGCAATCCAACCGCTGTATTGCACCGCGGCGAAGGCAATAAGCAACCCACTACCGATGACAATCATAGAGAACACGAACCCCACCGGCCAAGGGAAGAAAAAGATCCGCCAGAAAAAGCGCCGCGCTGCCGCCCACAGATCACCAGCATTCAGGGTTTCACCGTTGAGGGCACGCACCGTACCATTGAGCAACGCCCCCTCGCCCAAAGCGAAGAAGGTCACAAACAGCGCTATGGTAGCAAAAAAGATTGCTACCTCTGCCGCGTTCACCGCCATTGCCGTTCGTTCTGGCATGATCGCCATGACTTGCCCCCAAAACGACTGCGGCCGCCACCCCGGTGTGATGGTGGTGTGCGACATGGTATGCAGGTACGCCTCGTTCAACGGTGGCACGTGGAAAGCATCCACCAAGACAGGGAATCCCAACAATGACGCCAGGAAACCGAATACCCACAGCGGTCGCTGTTTTCGGGTGATTTCCCAGGCGGTAGAGAAAATAGTTCCCAGGCGCATTTGCCGCTTTCACTCCCATTCGATGGTCGCAGGTGGTTTAGTAGTTATATCATACACGACGCGGTTCACGCCGTCCACTTCGTTCACGATGCGGCGGGAGACCTCGGCCAGCAAATCGGCGGGCAGGCGCGCCCAATCGGCAGTCATGAAATCATCGGTGGTCACTGCGCGCAGCACGATGGTTTCCTGGTAGGTGCGCTGGTCGCCCATCACGCCCACCGATTTGACCGGCAGCAGCACTGCAAAAGCCTGAGAAACCTTCGCGGCGCTTTCCTCGCGGGCTGAGGAACGCAGCAGTCCGGCGGCTTCCAGCGCGCCGGTAAAAATGGCATCGGCGGCGCGCAGTTTTGCCACGCGCGCGGCGGTCACTTCGCCGAGGCAGCGCACCGCCAGCCCCGGCCCGGGGAACGGCGGCCGCCAGACCAGTGCCCGCGGCAGCCCTAACGCCTCGCCCACCGCCCGCACCTCGTCCTTGAACAGATAGCGCAGCGGTTCGACAAGGTCGAACGCCATGTTTTCGGGCAGGCCGCCGACGTTGTGATGACTCTTGATGCGGTGGGCGTTGGCGCGATCAGGGGCGCGGGATTCCACCACATCGGGGTAAATCGTGCCCTGCACCAAGAAGCGCGGCTGCCCCAGACGGCGGGCTTCCCGCTCGAAGATGCGGATGAACTTCTCGCCGATGGTGCGGCGCTTGGCTTCGGGGTCGGTCACGCCGCGCAGGGCTTGCAGGAACTCGGCGGCGGCATCCACCACCACAAGATGTGCGCCCAACGCGCCGCGGAACGCCGCTTCGACCTGCTCGCGCTCGCCGGCGCGCAGCAGGCCGGTGTCGACGAACACCGCTGTCAGTTGGTCACCCACGGCGCGGTGCACTAAGGCTGTCGCCACGCTGGAATCTACCCCACCGCTGACCGCCGCGAGGACGCGTTCACCGCCCACTTGGGCGCGAATGCTTGCCACGCGGTCGGCGATGATGTTTTCGGGCGTCCAGTTGGGGGTTGCCCCGCAGATTTCCACGGCGAAGCGGCGCAAAATTTCACCACCGCGAGGTGTGTGCTGCACTTCGGGGTGGAACTGCACGCCGAAGTAGCGCCGCTTCAGGTCGTCCATGGCCGCCACCGGGCTGTTGGCCGTGCGCGCCAGCACCTCGAAGCCTTCCGGCAGGGCTTCGATGCGGTCGCCGTGGGACATCCACACCGGGTAACGGCCTTCCGGCAGCAACGGGTTGGGGCGCAGCACTTCCAGATGGACAAGGCCATATTCCCGCTGGGGGGCAGGGTTGACCGTGCCGCCAAGGGCATGGGTGAGCGCCTGCATGCCATAGCACACGCCGAGCACAGGCAGGCCGCTTTCCAGCACATAGGGCGGAATTTGCGGCGCGCCGGGGGCATAGACCGAAGCCGGGCCGCCGGAAAGGACGAAGCCTTTGGGCTGCAACGCCATCACCTCGGCGGCAGAGGCGTCATGGGGAAATAGTTCGCTATACACACCCTGCTCGCGCACCCGACGGGCAATCAGTTGGGCATACTGCGAGCCAAAATCGAGGACAACGATGGTATCTTTCATTATTCAACCCCTGGATTCACGCGGCTTGCAAGAAGAAACCACAGAAAACACAGAAATTTCTTTGCGTCTTTGCTTTGCGCCCTTTGCATTTTTTTTGCACCTCGCTGTGTTCCGCGGCCCATCCTCCTCAGGCTAAGCCGTCCCCCCCTCAAACTCAATGCGGCCATCGTCATGCAGGGCGCTGATGCGCGCCAGCGCCTCAACGGGCACGCCAAGGGAAGCCAGCCGCTCGCGCCCGCCTTCAAAGGTTTTCTCAATGAGCGCGCCGATGCCCACGACATGAGCCTGCGCCGCCTGCACCAGCCGCACAAGGCCCAAAATCGTCTCGCCCGAAGCGAGGAAATCGTCGATGATGAGCACCCGCTCGCCGGCGCGCAGGTATTCGGGGGAAACCATGAGTTCCACTTCGCGCCCCTTGGTGTGGGAAGGCGTCAGGGTGAGGAAAATCTGGTCGGGCATGGTGACCGGGCGGTGCTTGCGGGCGAAGACCACAGGCACGCCCAGGTAATAGGCCGTTGCCATCGCTGGGGCAATGCCCGAAATTTCAGCAGTGAACACTTTGGCGGCTTGCACCCCGGCAAAGCGGCGCGCCAGTTCTTCACCGCAGGCCATCATCAAGGCAGGGTCAACCTGGTGATTGATAAAGGAATCCACCTTGAGAATGCCCTTGCCAAGATAACGGCCTTCCTTCAAGATACGTGCTTTGAGCGCCTCCATAACATACCTCCCGCCAAACGGCAACCGGATGGAAAAAAGACGCCGCGACCCCGAAGAGGCGCGGCGAGATGACCAGGGTTCAAAGGGGCGTTCAGGGGCGGGGCCGAGGCCGCCATGCTGGGTCGAAATCCCACGCCGAAGAGGTTGTCAATTGAATGGTCTGGGAACCATCGATGGACATCAGATAAATATCATGGTTAAAGTTTTTCCAACCTTCGAAAGCAATCCAACGGCCATCGGGCGAAGCCGCGGGGGCGCGCATCGCCAGGCCGGGCACGCTCATTTCGATTTCCTGCAAACCGTTTTGGTCGAAGGGAGATTTTACGAGATAAGGCAATTTTTCGTTGGGGCGCGTCTGGTTATATACAAGCAGCGAACCGTTGCCTGCCCATGTGGGGTAAGCATTGACCTTGTTCCCGCTGCGGGAAAACGGCTCAGGATCCCCAGCCTTGCCGGTTTCCGAGTCAAAAGAAGCCACCCAAATGCGGCTGGTGTCCGGGGCCACAAACGCAATATGACGGCCATCGGATGACCAGGCCGGCTGCATACCGATGACACGAGTATCAAAAAGCCGCGCGACCTTCTTGGAAGCAATCTCCAGCAAATAAAGTTGGGGCAAGCCATCGTGCAGGCTGGTAAAGACAACAAACTTGCCGTCCGGGGAAACCGCCGGATCATACCCGCCCCATTCGGGCGAAGTGAGTTCCGTATGTTGCCGCGTCTTGACATCCAACAGGTAAATCTGGGTGTTGAGATACGAGGTTTTGTGATTTTCGCACGGGGCGATGAAAACCAGATGCTCCCCATCAGGCAACCACGCGGGTTGGCATGCTCCACCGGGATATTGCGTCAATTGCCCCAACAGGCTGCCTTGCGTGTTGAGCAGCCAGATTTGCGCCACGCCGGCGGCACCCACCGAAGCAAACGCCAGTTGTCCGCTATCGCCCCACGGTGTCGGGGCAACGGTGGGCACAATAGTAGGCGTCGGTGCAGGGGTGGGCGTCAAGGTTGGCGTTGCAGAAGGCGACGGCGTGAAAGTAAGCGTGGGTGTGGAAGCCGCCACTGCGAGCATCGTGGCAGAAGGCTGCAAAGCCACCGGGGTATCCGTGCCAGCAGAGAGCGCAGGCGTGAGCGTTGGCGCTCCCGCTGCTTTCCCGAAAAGCACCTGCCTCACAGGCACACGAGCCAGATAGGGCAACACTCGCTGCTGCCAAAATGCTCGCCCTTCCTGTTGCACAGTGGCCGTTGTGGTAGTAAACGAAACCGGGTCGTAAGAATACCACCCGCCAAGCACTGCGACAATCAGCATCAGCCACAGCCACGCGCGCAAACGCCGTTTACGCGACCGCGGCTGCTCATCACCTTCTGCAGGTGATTTGCCGGAAGCAGGCTTGCTGCCGCCTGTGGTGTCCTTGTCGCCAGGGGGCGGTTGGTCGGGCGGGGGCACGTCGGCATCCATCTCTTGGGGGCGCGTCCGCCAGCCAGCAACACCCGGGGGCGGTGCAATCGTCCAGGCATGGTCTTGCAAATGCTTCTGCTGGTC
>JALVOR010000181.1 GCA_027026295.1 Anaerolineales bacterium
GTTGTCGGGCTGTTAACTTGACGCTGCAAAGAATTCACCAGGTTGTGCCATTTGTCATATTCCTCCTGCGCCTTGTCTTTGTCCCAATCCATTAGCCAATCGTAGTGGTTCTGCGCCTTATCCCGTTGGCGCTGCGCCGCCGCCAGTTGTTGCAACGCCTGGGCATATTGCAGGTTGGCGCTATCCTGCAAATCCTGCAACTGCTTTTGAGCATTGAGCAGGGAAACCCGCGCTTGCATCAACGCCTGCGGCCAGGAATCTTCCCGCAGGGAAGCCAGCGGCTGGTCTTGGGCAACGTGATCGCCCACCCCCGCGCTGACTGTGCCCACCACGCCGGAAACCTGCCACACCAGTACCGCGCTCTGCTTTGCCCGCACCGTGCCGCTGGCAACCACGGTGGATTCCAGCGTGCCGCGGCGCACCCTTGCCGTTTGCCACTGGGTGGCCGTCTCGTCCTTCCGCCGGGCTGCCCTCACCTGCCAGACACCCACCGCGGCCACAACGACGACCAGGAAAATGATCCACCAACGTTTCATCATCCCCTCCCATCAGGGAAAGTTGCCAGGTTACTTACCGATTGGTAAGTAAGATTATAGCGGGAGAAGAGGCAGTTGTCAAATTATTTTGAAGCATTGCCCGGTTCAAGGGAAATGGCGCGCGGACAACAGCGGATGCGCGCGGCATCAGGTACATAGTGCATTTTCAAACAAGATTTCAGTTATTGCAAAAGGTGTGATCTATCGCGCCTGTGGCAAGATCTCACCCATCCCCCGCTGAGCCTCGCTTGGCCTTCGACTTCGCTCAGGCCAGGCGCTCGGCTCATCTGCTCCCTTCCCTCCCTTAGTAAGGGAGGGAAGGGAGCGGCTACGGTGACGCGATAGCGTCGCCGTAGCGGGGGTAGGGAGAGATCAAAAATTTGGGCGCTAAGTTGCAAAAGGCCTCAACCAACTATCAAGGTTGATTATGCAATAGCAACGAATTACGGATTGCCTGATTTGTCGTTTTTCATCCAATTGGCGGACAATTTTCTGCGAACTGCAGTTTCCCCTCGCTAAGGCTAAGCACACGCCGTGGAGAAAAAGGTGCAGAACATGCAGCCCCCGCATGGAAAAACGCCTTTATCTTTCCCTCTGTACCGTGCCGTAAATCAAAATGAGCCTGCCAGGGCAAGCAACAAACACCCATCAACCACCCACAACTTGCTCATTCTCCGCCTTTGCCCTCGCGCACGTAAATCGGGTTGCTGAAAATCCACCCCCGCCGGCGTCCCCAGGCCTTGAGGTAAACTTCCACGCGATAAGCGCCAGGGGCCTTGACCGTGGCGGTGCAAATCTCGCGGCCCCGCCACTGCTGCACGACTTCCCCTTGATGCACCAGGCGGCATTCAGCCTTGCGCGGCAGGCGAATTTTCAGCGTGACGCCGCCGTCGAGGGCAATGGTTTCGCCCATGGTGACTTCGGCATTGTGCCCGGTAGCCGTAAACCGAAAGCCGCGTGCCGAAGCAGGCAAATCGTTGGCAACGAAGCCGCGCCCGCTGCCCAAAGCCCGGTAAATCAGCCGCCGGTCGTGTTCCAACTGCCCGGAAAGCGGCTCGGAAAGCAGCAGGTGGGTGGTCACCGCCCGAAAGTGCTTTTCGTAGGGGAAAAGGGTTATCGTGAACGGGCCCAGGTGCCGCTTCAGGGCATGGGCATCTGCCCCACCCACCACGGCGACTCGCTGCCCTTCCGCGAGCAACGCATCCCAGCGCGTCAGCGCCGCGGGGTAGGGCGCTACCGCCACCTGATGAAAGAGCAGGCCATAGAAAAGCACGTGGAAAGGGGTACGCAGGTGCCCCTTGAACTCACTGAACGCGTTCCAGATTTCCAGCCCCTGATAGCCCTTCACGTCCCAATCCACCCACGAAATATCCGGTTCGTTCACCAGCGGCGCGGCGGGGTCAACGGGGTGAGCGAGGAACGCCAGCCCGCCGGCCTTTGCCGTGGCACTGAACAGCCGTTCAGAGTCATCGGCATAAGCCGCCATTTCGCGGCCGGCGCCGAAAATCAGGGCATGGTTTTTCTGCGGTTCCCGGGTACGGTCGTGGACTTCTTCCCCCACCAGCAGCAGCACACGCTTGCCGTCTTCCTGATAGACCCTCTCGGCGTCGCCCACCCAAACATTGTGGTCGGTGACGATGGCAGCGTCAACGCCGGCGCGCAGGGCGGCCTGAGCGATGTCTTTATGCGTGCCTGTGCCGTCGGAAAAACGGGTGTGCATGTGCAACGCAACGACGACTTCCTGGAAAGATGACATCGGTTTGACGATTCCTGAGGGGAAAGGTATAATCGGAGAGCCTTGCAGGCAACCATCTGAAACGAAAGCGAGGAGGTCGCTTTGGAAACTTATCTCGACATCGCTCTGATTATAACCTCAATTGCGCTCATTGCCATCGTGGTTTTGCAAAGCAAGGGCGCGGGGCTTGGCGGTTTGACCGGTTCCGACATGGGCGCTGTGTTCAGCGCACGCCGCGGGCTGGAAAAGACCTTCTTCCAGTTGACCATCGTGCTCAGCGTGATTTTCTTCGCGCTCACTCTGGCAGTGGTGCTGGTCGATAAAGCCGCAGGATAGGCAACCGCCCAACCCTATGACAAACCAACGCAGTTTTTTCCACCGCTTTCGCTGGCAATTGCTGTTGGCATTGATGGCTGCGATTGCGGTGGCGTTTTTGCTTTTAGGGCAAAAAGCCCCCACCGCCGAGCCGGGGAACCCCATCGCGCCAGCCCCCAAGCACGGCGGTGTGTATACCGAGGCGCTCATTGGCACGGTGAGCCGCCTCAACCCGCTGCTGGATAGCGGTAACCAGCCCGACCACGACGTCGACCGGCTGCTCTACTGCAGCCTGATCCAGTTCGACGCTGTCGGGCTGCCGCAAGCCGCGCTGGCAGAATCGTGGGGGATTTCCCAGGATGGCACGACCTACAACTTCGCCCTGCGCACCAACGCCCGGTGGCACGATGGCAAACCGGTGACAGTGGACGATGTGATTTTCACCATCGAGATGCTACGCAGCGACGCCTTGCCCACGCCGCCCGACATTCGCGCCCTGTGGCAGGCCGTCGAGGTCAAGAAATTCGACGACCACACCCTGCAAATCAAACTGCCTGAAGCGTTTGCACCGTTTCTCGATTACCTCACCTTCGGCATTCTGCCTAAGCACATTTGGGAAAGCATCCCGCCGGAGCAAATGGTGAACGCACCACAAAACCTGACGCCGGTGGGCTGCGGCCCCTACCAGTTCGATCACCTGGTGACCGAAGGCAACGAGATCAAGGGCGTGGCGCTGCGGGCTTTCCAGAATTACTACGAAGGCCGCCCGTTCATCGATCGCGTGGTCTTCCGCTATTACCCCACGGCAGCCGACGCCCTGCAAGCCTATCACGATGGCGAGGTGTCGGGCATTCAGCGCATCAGTCCCGATATTTTGCAAGCCGCGCTGCGGGAACCCGACCTCAACTTCTACACCACCCGCCTGCCCCGCATGACCCTCATCCTCTTCAACCTGGGCAACGACGAAGTCGCTTTCCTGCAAGATAAAACCGTGCGCCAGGCGCTCTACATGGGGCTGAACCGCCGCTGGATGATCGACCGCATCCTCGACGGGCAGGCTTTTGAAGCCACGGGGCCGATTTTCCCCGGCACGTGGGCATATTACGACGAACTCACGCCCACTGCCTACGACCCCGAGAAAGCCATCGCGATGCTCAAAGCAGCAGAATACACCATCCCAGCGGGCGGCGGCGAGGTGCGCGAGAAAGACGGCGAACCGTTAGCGTTTACCTTAGTGCACCCCAACGACCCGCAGCACACCGCCCTGGCACAAGCCATTCGGGAAGACTGGGCTGCTCTGGGCGTGAAAGTAACTCTGAAGGCGGTTTCCTACGAAAAACTGCTTTCCGACTACCTGGAACCCCGCACTTACGAAGCGGCACTGGTTGACCTTGACCTCACCCGCTCGCCCGACCCCGATCCCTACCCCTTCTGGCATCAATCGCAGGCCACCGGCGGGCAGAATTACAGCATGTGGAACAACCGTCGCGCGAGTGAATATCTGGAGCAGGCGCGCATTACCCCCGACATCGCCAAGCGGCAAAAACTCTACTACCGCTTCCAACTGCTCTTTGAAAAGGAACTGCCTGCCCTGCCGCTGTTCTACCCGGTCTACACCTACGCGGTGGACGGACAGGTGGGCGGCATTCGCCTGGGGCCGGTGTTCGATATCAGCGACCGCTTCCACAATGTGAACAAGTGGTATCTGGTCGCCCAGCCCAACCCTGCGCCGGTCATCGTGAACCCCACAGCCACGGCAACGCCGTAGTGGCAACCAGCCAAAACGCCAAACGGGACGCCTTTGTCGGGCGTCCCGTTTTGTTAGGACTTACGCAGTTGCTCGTAGAAGCGCTCGTTTTCATGTCATGGCGAGCCGCCATAGGCGGCGAAGCCATCTCCCAGACGGTGGAGGAGACCGCTTCGGCGGTCTACGACCGCCTCGCGGTGACATAAAGGGAAGGAACTGCGTAACTCCTATTTGTATTAAGACACTATCCCAAAATATCATGGTAATGTCATTGCAAGCCCCGAAGGGGCGAAGCAATCCTCTTTTTGGCAGGCGGGAGGCTGCTTCGGCGGGCTTCGTCATTGCTCAGCCCGCCTCGCAGTGACACATCTGCAAAGAATTTTCGGATAGGCTCTTATTCAGCCTCAAGTCAAAACCACAGAAGGTACAGAAGTACCACAGAAAAGGGGTAACTCGTGAAGCGTTACTTCGTCAATTTGTGGAATGCCCACAGTAACGCCGCGCCGAACTGACAAATTTCTTTGCGCTCTTTGTTCCCTCTGCGCCTCGGCGTCAACGCTTTGCGCCCTTTGCCTTCTCCGCGCCTCTCTGTTATCGCTTTGGCGTTCCAAAGCACCAGTGCACTTTCGCCTTCTTCCGCGTCATTCGCGGCCCATTCGGCGCTTTTGCGGGGGTTGGTTCGTCAC
>JALVOR010000182.1 GCA_027026295.1 Anaerolineales bacterium
CTTCCTTTCTTCGGCAGGCTGCGCTTCCAGCGCGCCGCCGCCTTCGGCATCCTCATCGTGGCTGCCTTGCTTTCCTTCGAAATTTTCAATTACAGCACCACCGACTTCGCCCTGCACGACCTGCTCGGCGACCTGCGTTTCGCCGGAATCCGGTGGGCGACCATCCTCGCCATAGCGTTCTGCGGCGTAGACTTCGCCGGCATCGCCCGCCTGTTCACCCCCGAACAGGGCGCGGACGAACCCAAAGAGGTCTGGTACCTCTTCGGCGCCTGGCTGCTGGCGGCCACCATGAACGCCCTGCTGACGTGGTGGGGTGTTTCGATTGCCATTCTGGAACACCAGAGCCTGGGCAATGCCGTCATCGGGCGGGAAACCCTGCTCAAGGTGGTGCCGGTGTTCGTGGCACTGATGGTTTGGCTGATTCGCGTGCTCATCATCGGCACGTTCTCGGTGGCGGGCGAGCGGTTATTCAACCTGCAAACCGTGCCTGCTTCGCCGCGCCCGCGCACGCAAACGGCCAACCGCCCGGCACGCCGTCCGGCTGCCCAACCCACGGCAGCGCGAACCAAACGCCCGGCGTACCATCCCTACTCCGCCAGCCCCTCCAGCGATGCTGCACCGCGTTATTAAACCATGTGGGAAGCCCCGTCTCCATACGACGATTTCCCCGGAGAAGAAATCTCCTGGCCTGCCGAACCGTACATCCGCGGGGGAAACGAGGCGGGCTTCCCCAAAACAGCCCCCCACACACCGGTGGCGTACCTCACGCTGGTACTGTTCATCGGTGTTATCGCGTTCATTGCCCTGGCCTGCCACATCATCTGGCACTACGCCCCCACTTTTGCCGCCGCCGCCCCCGCAACAACGGCGCACAACAACGCCAACCTGCCGCCGCAAGGCGGGGGACATATTGCCCTTGTTTTCACTCCCGAAGTGCGCCATTGGGAAACCGACATCCTGCGCTGGTCCGAAGAATTCCATCTCGACCCCAACCTGATCGCCACGGTGATGCAAATCGAATCGTGCGGCGATCCGCGGGCGGTTTCCTCGGCCGGGGCAAGCGGTCTGTTCCAGGTCATGCCCTTTCACTTCGCCGCGGGGGAAGACCCCTTCGATCCAAACACCAACGCCCGCCGCGGGCTTTCGTACCTCTCTCAAGCCCTGCAACGCTCTGGGGGCGACGTGCGCCTCGCGCTGGCAGGCTACAACGGCGGTCTGGGGGTCATCAACCTTGCCGAGGGGTTCTGGCCTGCCGAAACCCGGCGGTACACCAGTTGGGGCACGCCAATTTACCACGACGCCGTTAGTAAACAAGCCAGCAGCCCCACCCTGAACCAATGGTTGCAATTCGGCGGCTGGTCACTTTGCCAGCGCGCCCACCAGCGCCTTGGCATGCCTTGACGGCAGCCGCTTCGCTGGTTTCCCCATTTATTGCCGCCAGTGCCCAAAAACAGCCCCAAATCCGGCTTTTTCTCACACATAATCTCACACATAATAGACATTATCACGATTAAAAAGAGAAAGAGGGGTATCCTCTTCAAACTGT
>JALVOR010000183.1 GCA_027026295.1 Anaerolineales bacterium
GCAAACACGCCGGGGATGTTGGTGTGGGTCTATTTGTCGGTGACGATGTAGCCGCGTTCATCCAGCGCGAGTTGCCCTTCGAACAGGTCGGTGTTGGGGTGGTAGCCAATGAAAATGAACACGCCCGCGGTGGGGTGCTCGCGAATTTCTCCGCTGGGCAGGTGCTGCAGCCGCACGGCCTCGACGATGTCGTCGCCGAGGATTTCGGTCACCACAGTTTCCAGCAGAAAGCGGATTTTGGGGTGGTTGCGGGCACGCTTTTGCAGCAAGCGCCCGGCACGCAATTGGTCGCGGCGATGCACGATGGTGACCGTGTTGGCATAGCGGGTGAGGAAGAGGGCTTCTTCCAGGGCGCTGTCGCCGCCGCCGACCACCATGATGTCCATGCCCTTGAAGAAGTGCCCGTCGCAGGTGGCACAATAGGAAACGCCGGTGCCGATGAATTCGTCCTCGCCGGGGATTTCCAGTTGTTTGGCGGTGGCGCCGGTGGCAACGATGACCGCGTCGGCGGTGTAGGCGGTTTTGGTGGTTTGCACGCGGAAGGGGCGCTGCTGGAAATCCACTGCCACGGCGGTATCCAGCACCAGTTGTGCGCCGAATTTTTCGGCCTGTTCCTGAAAGCGTTTCACCAGGTCGGGGCCTTCCACGCCTTCGGGGAAGCCGGGGTAGTTTTCCACGATGTAAGTGATGGAAACCTGCCCGCCGAGGGCGGGGCCGGTGAGCACGATGGGCTCCAGGTCGGCGCGCGCGGCGTACAATGCCGCCGCCAGCCCGGCGGGGCCTGCGCCCAAAATCAGCAAGGGGGTGTGGGTGCTTTCACTCGTTTTGCTCATAGGGAACTCACACGGGCGAAGCCCATGGCCTCGCCCGTTGTGGGGTTATTTGTTTTGTGCCTGCAGGTATTCGCGCACGGCAATGGCGGCTTTGGCACCGTCGCCCACGGCCACCGCCACTTGCGCCAGGTTACCGGAGCGCACATCGCCCGCGGCAAACAGGCCGGGCACGTTGGTGTGCATGTGCTTGTCGGTAATGATGTAGCCGCGTTCGTCCAGTTCCACCACGTCTTTCACGAAGTCGGTGTAGGGCTGGTAGCCGACGTACACGAACACGCCCTGGGTGGGGATTTCTTTCAGTTCGCCGGTTTCGCGGTCTTTGATCACGATGGCGTTCACGAAGTCGTCACCCTTGATTTCTACCGCCATGTGCGAGAAATAGCACTTGACTTTGGGGTGGTTGACCACCCGGTCTTGCAGCACTTTCTCGGCGATGGAGTAGGAGAGGAATTCCACGAAGGTGACCGATTTGGCGTATTCCAGCAAAATCTGGGCTTCCTGCAAGCCAGAGTTGCCGCAGCCGATGACGACCACATCCTGCCCTTTGAAGAGGGGGCCGTCGCAGGTGGCGCAGTAGGAAACGCCCTTGTTGGCGAATTCCTCTTCGCCGGGGATGCCGAGGTGCTTGGGGCGGCTGCCGGTGGCGAGGATGACGGTGCGGCCTTTGTAGGTGCCGTTGTTGGTGGTGACTTCGAAGATGCCGTCATCGTTTTTCTTCAGGCTGGCGACTTCCTCGAATTCCACAATTTGTGCCCCAAAGCGCTTGGCCTGTTCAGCGAACTTTTCCATCAGTTCCGAGCCGTCAATGCCTTCGGGAAAGCCGGGGTAGTTTTCGATGAGATGCGTGGTGGCGGCCAGGCCGCCGGTGGCTTCCTTTTCCAGAACCAGGGCGTCCCAGCCGTCGCGGGAAGCGTAAATGGCAGAGGTAAGGCCGGCTGCGCCTGCGCCCACCACGATCAAGTCATAGGTTTTGCTGGTATCGGCCTGTTCCGAGCCGCTGATATTGAGTTGGAACATGGGGTTGCCTCCTGCAGAGAAATTTTATAGACAAGTCAGGTTGCCGCATGGTGATTTCGGCATCGCGCCAAACGGCAAAAAATGGGCTCAACAGCCCATTTTTGGCATTGCACCCGAGGGTGTGGTAACCTCGGGTGCAATGGTATGTTTGGGGTTGAGAAAGCGTGGGTTACTTTTCCACGATGGCGAGCAGGTCGCCCGCGTCCATGATGAGGTGTTCCACGCCGTCAATTTTGATTTCGGTGCCGGTGTATTTCGGGTAGAGCACTTTCTGCCCTGTCTTGACAGGGATGTCGTCTTCTTCATCGCCGATGGCGATGACTTCGCCGATTTGGGGCTTTTCTTTTGCGGTTTCGGGTAATAAAATACCGCTGCTGGTGCGGGGTTCCTCTTCTTCGGGGCGAATCAAGACACGGCTACCCAGCGGTTGGACTTTAATCTTGTCAGCCATAATGCTACCTCCACTCTTGGTCTTTTTCTGGCGTTGGAATGCGCCGTTTATGCAATTTTCGAGCGCTCTTATTTTAGCACAAGGCGAAGGCGCACAATGGTTGTCGGCCAATTTCTAACAAATCTCTAACAACCCTGTTTTTGCTGTACAATGAAGGGGAGAACGTGTCGTTTTGGCATTGGCTTTGCACCTGGATGTGCAGGAGGTGCTATCATGCACAGAAATTCGCGTCAATGGTTGTTCCCGCTGCTGGCCGTAACGTTGCTGGTGGGGGTAGGGTGTGCTTTGCCTTCGTTGGGTACGCCCACGCCTTTTGCTTTTCCCACGCTGGCGTTGACTCCCACGGCGTCGGTGGTGGGCATTCCGCCCACGGCAACGTGGACGAGCAACGTCACGGTGGTGCCGGTGCCGCCCACGGCTACCGTTGCGCCGCCTACGCCCCAGCCTACGCCCACTCCTGCGCCGTCGGCAACGCAGGCGCCCGCGGTGCGCCCTGGTCCCCGAGTGCAGGCGCCCTTGCTGTGGGTCGCTCCCAACAACATCAATGGCAATCTGGATGACTGGCGCACGAAGGACGAATACCCCATTCAGTCGGTGGTGTTCGGTGCGGCGAACTACACTGGCTTGAGCGATGTAAGCGGCAAGTTCCGCATTGGATGGGATTACCGGGCTTTGTATGTGGCGGTTATCGTGACGGACGACACGCTGGTGCAGACCCAGCACGGGGCGCAGATGTACAAGGGCGATGATGTGGAAATCCAACTGGATACCAACCTCTACGGCGATTTCTATGTGGAAAGCATCACGGCAGACGATTTCCAGATTGGCCTTTCCCCCGGTGTGCCGCCGGGCACTTCGCCGGAAGCCTACCTGTGGTACCCGCCCGGGAAGGCGCGTGCCTTGCCCGAAGCGGAAATCGCCGTGTTGCTGACCACCCATGGTTACATTATGGAAGCCGCTATTCCGTGGACAGTTATCGGGTTCAAGCCTTCGCCGGGGTTGCAGATGGGCTTTGCCATCAATATTTCGGACAATGACCTCCCTGGTCAAGCGGTGCAGCAAACCATGGTTTCCAACGCCCCTTATCGTACCATGTGGCCGACGTCGTGGGGCACGTTGGTGTTCTTCGACCCGGGTAAATAGTGCATTGCGGTAGGGGTGGGGCCGAGACCCGCCCCTACCGCAACGTGGGGATGGTGCGGGGAGATTTGTTTTACCCGGCCTCGCCGGTGATGTAGCCTTCCAGGTGTGAAATGATGTGCGCCTGGTTTTCGATGACGGCTTTCACGATGTCGCCGATGGAAACCACGCCCACCACCTTGCCGTCTTCCACCACAGGCAGGTGGCGGATGTGGTGTTCGCTCATTAGCGCCATGGCGTCGTCAATGGTCGCCGAGGGCGAAATGGTAATCACGTCGGGTGTCATCAGTTCCTTGACGGCGGTTTCCTTGGAGCGGCGGTTGAGCAGAATGCAGCGGCGGGCATAATCGCGCTCCGAGAAAATGCCGAGCAGTTTGTCGCCTTCCATGACAAGCACCGCGCCAGTGTTCTTCTCGGCCATCAGTTCCAGCGCCTCGTAAACCGTGGCGTCGGGGGAGATTGACCACACATGGTTACCTTTCTTGTTGAGCAGTTGGCGAATGCTTTCGATCATAGTGCCCTCCTGATGGGGAACATTGTTGTGTAAAATGGTAACACAAAATTATACCGTGCGTTGCAGGAATGTTGCGATGACGGGTTCCATGGCTTTGAGGGTGTTTTTGTTTGCCGGAAACCAGCGGATGCGCGGGTCGTCGGCTTTGAACCAGTTAGCCTGGCGGCGCACGAAGCGGCGGGTGCGCTTTTGGATGTGGCGCACGGCCTCTTCCAGGGGCATTTTGCCCTGCAAATAGGCGATGAGTTCGGCATAGCCGATGCCCGACATGGCGGGCAGGTTGGGACTGTAGCCTGCTTCCAGCAGGCGGCGCACTTCGTCGAGCCAGCCCGCGGCCAGCATGGCTTCGATGCGGGCGTCGATGCGGGCGTGCAGTTCGGGGCGGGGGCGGGTCAGCCCCAAAATCAGGATGTCGTAAGGCGGCGGGCGTTTGCCCTGCTGTTCCGAAAAGCGTTTGCCCGTGCTGAAGATGACTTCCAGCGCCCGCACCGTGCGCCGCAGGTTGGAAGGCAGAATGCGGGCGGCGGCGTTGGGGTCGAGGCTTGCCAGGCGGGTGTGCAGGGCTTCGGCGCCAATGGCTTTGCCCCAGCGCTCGATGGCTGCCCGCAGTTCGGGGCGCGGCGGCACCCGCGGCACCTGCCAGCCTTCCACCACCGCCCACACATATTGTCCTGTGCCGCCGACCAGCAGCGGCACTTTGCCCCGCGCGTGGATGGCGTCGATGGCGACGTAGGCGGCATCCTGATAGCGAGCAACCGACCACACTTCGTCGGGGTCGGCAACATCAATGAGGTGGTGCGGTACCCGTGCCTGCTCGGCGGGGGTGGGCTTGGCTGTGCCGATGTCCATGCCGCGGTAAAGCAGCCGCGAGTCGGCAGAAACGATTTCGCCGCCGATGCCCTCGGCGAGTTGCAGCGAGAGTTCGGTCTTGCCCACGGCGGTGGGGCCGACGAGCACGATGAGGGGCGGCTTTTTGGAGGCAGCGTCAGCGTTGGACATTGGGAAAATGGCGGATTTCCGGCTGGGTGAGTTGGGTG
>JALVOR010000184.1:0-993 GCA_027026295.1 Anaerolineales bacterium
TCCTGAACCCGAGGTTCCTTCTGCGCCCGAACCGCCGCCGTTGCCCGAAGAACCCAAGCCCGAAAGCAAAGCCCGTCGCTTCTTCCGCCGTTTGGTGCGGTGGAGTTTGGGCGTGCTGGTCGTGTTTGGTATTGGTTTTGTCGCTGCGACGTGGCTGCTCTACGTGCCCGCCCGCCGCGCCGCTGCCGAGGCGCAGGCTGCTGCTACGCAGGCTGCCCGGCAGGCCGAGGATGTGCAGGGGCAGTTGCTGAACGCCCAGAGCCGCATCAAGGATTTGCAGGGGCAACTGGACGAGGTGCAGGGGCAGGTGAACAGCGCACAGATGACGGCTGCGCTTGCTACCGCCAAGGCCGAAGTATATGCCGCACGCCTGGCGCTGAAGAATGGCGACGAGACCGGCGCCCGGCTGCACGCAGAAGCCTTGGCTAACGCTTTGGCAACCTTGAAGGGCGTTGTGCCCTCCGAACACCAGAGCGTGGTTACCGACATGCAGGCCCAGGTTGCCGAAGTGCAATCCAAACTGGATTCCCCCAACTATGCCGACCGCCAGTTGCGTGCCGTCGAGCAGCATTTGCTGGCGCTGGAAGACTTGTTGAACAAATAGCCTGCCTGTTCCGAAACGAAAAACGCCCCAACGGCGCACGTTGGGGCGTTTTTTTGTTGGGGGCTTTTCAAGCCAACTGGTAACTGTTCAGCCGTAAGGGAATAGACCACGGATGGCACGGGTAGTCATGGATGGACGCGGATTTTTGCTAACGCCAAGGCGCAGAGAAAGTCGCCAGGGGCGCCAGGAAGGGATGACGCAGAGGCGTAGAGGAAGCAAAGAGCGCAAAGAGAATATCGTCAATCCGTCAGTTCGCACGGCGTTGCCCACCACGGGTTGACGAAGTAACGCTTCACGAATTGCCTCATTTCTGTGTTTTTTGCCGGGGCTGAGCAATTACCTCTTCTGCATTATGCGAGGATCACTTCCACCTGCGAGCCGTTGGGGGT
>JALVOR010000184.1:1003-1533 GCA_027026295.1 Anaerolineales bacterium
ACATGCGCGCCACCGCCACCCGAATGGCGAAATCCGCCCGGAAGGCTTCGCCGCCGGAATAACTTTCGTAATCGCGCTGCCCGTAGGGGTCGCTGATGAGGATGTC
Source organism: Anaerolineales bacterium (assembly GCA_027026295.1). Lineage (GTDB taxonomy): Bacteria > Chloroflexota > Anaerolineae > Anaerolineales > DRMV01 > DRMV01. The sequence goes on from JALVOR010000184.1 coordinate 1,110, forward strand.
GAGGGTTTCCTTGCGGTCGGTGCGCTTGGCGTCTTTGTAGGCGCGCTGGGTACGGAATTGCACCGCCATTTGGCCGTCGGTCAGGCGTTCCAGCAGGCGGTTGGCCTCTTCTTCCAGCAGTGGCAGCGCCTGCTCGATGAGCAGGGCGGGCACGCCGTTCTTGCTGAAGGCTTCTTCGAGGGTTTTGTAACGCCCCACGGTGCGGGCGAGTTCGGCGCGCTGGGCCTGGAGGGTCTTCAGGTTTTGCTTGAATTTGGCGATGGTGTGCAGTTGCTGCTGCAGGCCGCCGCGAATTTTGTGCAGTTCGGCGATGCGCTCCCGCAGGTCGGTGAGTTGGCGCTCGGTGGCGTCGATGTCGGGGGCGTTTTTGCGGGCTTCTGCCAGCGCCTGGGAAGCCTGCGCGTGCCGCTCGCTGAGGGGCTGG
>JALVOR010000185.1 GCA_027026295.1 Anaerolineales bacterium
TGCTCGCCTCGCCCTCGCCGTGCTCGGAGCGTCCCTCCTTCCCTCTCCCAGCCTGGGAGAGGGAAGGAGGGATTGTGGGGGGATGGGTGAGGGCGCACCCTCGTGGCTAAGACATCGGCAAAGAAGCGTTTCATAGCAAGGGCAGCAAGCGGGGAGCGTCACCGTTCAGCCCCAAAGAGGAACTTCGATGACGCAGGTGGCAAAACACAGAGAAGGCGCAGAAAACACCGAAGGGCTAACGAGTGTCGTTGTGGGCGGGGGTGGTCTCCCGTCCTGCTTGACGCCTTGACGGAAAATCTGTGCTTCATCGGCCTGCCGTAGACAAAGCACGCCCCGCCAGGGGAAGGCGAGGCGTGCAGGAAACTCAACGGTTGCGGCGATGCAAGGCGCCGGTTACGATGCTGCCGCCAGGTCTTCCAGCAGCGCAATGGCTTTGTCCATGCGCTCGATGGTTTTCGCCTTGCCCACCAGTTCCAGTGTTTCAAAGAGGGGCGGGCTGACCCGTTGGCCGGTCACGGCCACCCGCACCACGCCAAACACCTGCCCGGCTTTCAAACCAAGTTCTTCGACCAAAGCGCGCATGGGCGGCTCGGTGTTTTCGGGGGTGAAGGCGTCTTCGGGCACGGTTGCCAGCACTTCGCGGGCGCGGCGGGCAATTTCCAGCGATTGCGCGGCATCCAGTTTCTTGGCAATCAACTCTTCGGGCATCGGTTCGACGGTTTCCTTGAAGAAGAAACCGGCAATGTTGGGCGCTTCGTCGAGGGTGGTCAGGCGGGTTTGAATGATGGGAATGATGGGCAAAAGCGCCTCGGCAGTCACCTGCGGGTAACCGGCAGCGTGGAAGTAGGGCACCAGCCGCTTCGCGAGGTTCTCTTGCGGCAGGGCGCGAATGTGCAGGCCGTTGAAGTGGTCGAGTTTCGAGAAGTTGATGGCCGCGGGAGAAGGCTTCAGGCGGTCAAGGCTGAATTTTTCGATCAGGTCTTGCATGGTGAAAAATTCGGTGTGGTCGTCGTAACTCCAGCCCATGAGGGCAATCCAGTTGTTGACCGCTTCGGGCAGGTAGCCGAGTTCTTCCAGGTCTTTGATGAAGACCGACTTGTGCCCCTTGCGGAACACTTCGGCATCGCGCTTGCTCATTTTGCCCTTGCCGCTGGGTTTGAGGAAGACGGAAAGGTGCACCCATACCGGCTCTTCCCAGCCGAAGGCGCGGTAAATGTGCGCATGCAGCGGGAAGGTAGGCAGCCACTCGGAGCCGCGGATGACGTGGGTAATGCCCATCAGGTGGTCATCCACCATCGCGGCGAGGTGATAAAGCGCCCATCCGTCGGACTTGACCAGGATGTAGTCGTCCAGGTTCTTGTTTTCTACCGTGATGTCGCCGCGCAGCAGGTCATGGACGGTGATGGTGCCTTCCTTGGGTGTCTTGAAGCGGATGACATGGGGTTCGCCTGCTTCCACCCGGCGGCGGGCTTCTGCGGGGTCGATGTGGCGGCAGGTGCCGTCGTATCGGGGCGGTTCGCCGCGTGCCTGCTGTTCCTTGCGCACCCGAGCCAGCCGCTCGGGCGTGCAGAAACAGTAATAGGCGTGCCCGCTATCCACCAGTTTTTGGGCATGTTCCTGGTAGATTTCCTTGCGCTCGGACTGGCGGTAAGGGCCGTAGGGGCCGCCTTTGTCGGGGCCTTCGTCCCATTCCAGCCCCAGCCAGCGCAGGCTGCGCATGAATTCCTCTTCTGCGCCGGGGACGTAGCGCTTGCGGTCGGTGTCTTCGACGCGCAAAATGAACTGGCCGCCGGTCTGGCGGGCGAGAAGCACGTCGTAAAGGGCAGTGCGCGCCCCGCCCAGGTGCAGGAAGCCGGTGGGCGAGGGGGCAAAACGAACACGGGCGGGTTTGGAAGTTGTCATAGGAACACCTTTGATGTTAGTCGGGTAGTCCGATAGTCGGGTAGTCGGGTCACAGTTCAGCCCTGGCAAAGAAGCATTACAGGCTTTGCTGAGTAAAAACCACAGAAGGCACAGAAATCCACCGAAAACACAGGAACGGGGCAATTCGTGAAGCGTTGGAAGTCACGCCGCATTTGACAATGCGCTTTGCAGTCTTTGCGCTCTTTGCCACCTTTGCGTCTTAGCGTTGCAGAAATCCGTGTCCATCCGTGGTTGTCCGTTACAGTCAGAAGGAAAGCGGCTCGCGGCGCATGGCGACGCTTTCCACCAGGCCGATGCCCAGCAGTGAAGAGAGCAATGCGCTGCCGCCGTAGGTAATGAAGGGCAGCGGCAGGCCAGTGACGGGAATCAGGTTGATGTTCATGGCAACGTTGACCGCCATGTGGAAGAACAGCATGATGCCGATGCCATAGGCAATCAGCGCGCCGAAGGTGTCGTGGGCGGTGGCGGCAATGCGGAAGATGCGCCACAGAATCAGCCCTAACATGATGATTACGAATGCAGTGCCCACGAAGCCGAATTCCTCGCCGATGACCGAGAAGATGAAGTCGGTGTGGCGCACCTTGAGGAAGCGCAACTGCACCTGTGTGCCGTGGCCGTAGCCCTGCCCGAACAGCCCCCCTGAACCCAGGCTGATGAGCGCCTGCTGGACGTTGTAAATTGCACCGTGGCGGGCATTCGGGTCGGGGAAGAGAAAGGTCAGCACCCGCCCTTTTTGGTAATCGGCCAAAAAGGGCCATGCTGCAAACGGTGCAATTGCGCCAAGCACGCCAAAGATGGCAAGGTGCTTGAGTTCCAGCCCTGCCACCCACAACATGCCAAACCAGATGACCAGCACAGTAATGGACGTGCTTAGGTCGGGCTGGATCAGAATCCACACCACCATGGTCATGGTGAGCAGAAAACTGCCGATAACCCAGCGGAAGTTGTTCAGTTCGTGGCGGTGCCTGGCAAAGTAGCCGGCGAGTACCAAAATCATCACGATTTTGGCGATTTCCGAGGGCTGGATGAAGAACACACCAGTGTCAATCCAGCGCGCCGAGCCAAAGGCGGCCTTCCCGATGATGCCGAGGGCGGCCAGCATGATGGCCGTGGCAACGTAAAGGTACCTCCCGAAGGTTTCCCAATAATGGTAGTCAATGGCAGCAGTGGTGAGGAGGATAACAAAGCCGATGGCGGCAAAGATGATTTGCCGCTTTACCAGCCCGGCAAGCACTTCGTTGCCCGCGATGGCCGAGCGGATGACGGCCACCCCGAAAATCACCAGGGTCGCCACCAGGCCAAGCAGCACGTAGTCGAATTGTTCCCAGGAAGAACGGCGCATGACTTACCGACGCGAACGGCGCGGCGGCTTGAGGGGAATGTTGGCAACCAGATACTGCTCGCGCCCGTTTTGCGAAAGTTGAATTTCTACTGCCTGAGGTTCAATGGCGATGTAGCGCGAAATGACCGCAATCAACTCGTCTTTGAGGTCCCTGAGTTGCGCGGGCGTCAAATCGGTGCGGTCGTGAATGAGCACCAGGCGCAAACGGTCTTTTGCCTTCTCGGCGCTGGCCTCGCGGCCTGTCAGGCGGTCTAACCACCCCATGTCAATCTCCTCTGCCGAACAAGCGGCCCAGGCGCTGGAACAAACCGCCGGCATCGTCCAGGTCCATCAGCGGCACATCTTCGCCTTCCAGGCGGCGCGCCACGTTGCGGAAAGCCGCCCCGGCAATGCTTTTCTCGTCCAGGGCTACCGGCATGCCGCGGTTGGCGCTGATGACCACGGCTTCGTCTTCGGGCACTACGCCCAGCAGGTCAACCGCCAGCAGTTCGAGCACGTCTTCGGCATCCAGCATATTGCCGCTGCGCACCATCTGGGGGTTGAGGCGGTTGAGCAGCAGGCGGGCGGGGCCTTTTTCTTCAGCCTCGATGAGGCCGATGATGCGGTCGGCATCGCGCACGGCGGAAACTTCGGGGTTGGTCACCACCACCACGTGGTCGGCAGGGGCAATCGCGTTGCGGAAGCCGCGTTCGATGCCCGCAGGCGAGTCGATCAAAATCCAGTCGAATTCCTGCCGCAGTTCGTTGCACAGCCGCACCATATCGCTGGGGGAAACCGCCGTTTTGTCGCGCGTTTGCGCCGCGGGGATGAGGAACAGGTGCGGCAGCCGCTTGTCGCGGATGAGCGCCTGCCGCAGGCGGCAGCGACCTTCGACCACATCCACCAGGTCGTACACAATGCGATTTTCCAGCCCCAGCACCAAATCGAGGTTGCGCAGGCCGATGTCGGCATCTACACACACCACTTTGCGGTTGCGCTGGGCTAAGGCAGCGGCGATGTTGGCGGTGGCGGTCGTCTTGCCGACGCCGCCTTTGCCAGAGGTAATGGTCAAAACTGTTCCGGGCATAGCACCTCGCTCGTTAGCAAGTGAAACTGTATCTGTCCAGCCTCGACAAGGGGGAACCACTGGTTAAGAGAAAAATATCAACCAGGATGAACACAGATTGCAACCACAGAAAACTCAGAAAAATCTTGCGTTCTTTGCTTTGCGCTCTTCGCGTCAAAACGATTTGCCTCTTCCGCACCTCGCTGCGTTGGCTCTTCTTGGCGGGCTTGGCGTTTGAAGATCCGCGTCGTCCACGGCTCGTTTCTCTCGGGCCAGGCAAACAGTTTCTGGCTTTTTGGGTGTGGGGTGGCGTTACCTGCCATCCCACGGTTCGGCGACCACCTGGCCGCCTTTTACCGATGCCATTTCCGGGGCGGGCTTGCCGCGACGCGGCGGGGCGGTGGCAATCACGTTGGCAATGCGTAATTGAGTGGGCGAAAGGTCGAGGGCGCATACCACCGCTTTGGTGTTGCCGTCCGCGCCCGCGTGGGCAACGCCTTTCAGCCGCCCCCACACGATGATGTCGCCGCCGGCGATGATTTCCGCACCGGCGTGGACATTGCCCAGCACCACCACGTGCCCCCCAAATTCCACCCGCATACCCGAGCGCATGGTGCGGCGTATCAACAGGGCGTCTTCGCCGTCGGGGTGGGGTTCGAT
>JALVOR010000186.1 GCA_027026295.1 Anaerolineales bacterium
GGTGGGGGTCGTGTTCGCCCCATCTTCTTTCTAACTCTGGTCTCTGGAATCTCTGTACTCTGCATCTCTGAATCGGCGGCGAAGCCGCCGCACCTCCCCGCCGAAGGCGGGCCGCGTTAAATTTTTTACCAAGAGAGCAGGTGACAGTCACCTTGAAGGTGACTGTCACCTGACTGGATTTTTTGGAGCAGTTATGGCATCATCCTCTTCCGAAACCCCCATCTTCACCCGCACCTTCGATTTTCTCACCTGGCTGCTGCCGGTCAGCAATCACTTCCCGCGCGCCCACCGTTTTACCTTCACCAACCACCTGCTGGGGGCCGCTTTTGCTTTCTACGAGCAAATCGAAGCCGCCAATCACCGGCGCGGCCGGGAGCGGCTGGAGCATCTCCACCAGGCCGATGAAGAACTGGATAAAGTGCGCATCTACCTGCGCCTGGCCGCCCGCTGGGAATGGTTGAGCGCCGGGCAGTACCAACATGCCGCCCGCATGGTAGCCGAAATCGGCCGTCTGCTGGGTGGCTGGCTCAAAATTACGCAGCCACAGAGCGGTTGATCTGCTCTGTTTGCGGGGGATGCGCCCGTGAACACGCTGGCGTTGCGCGGCGGCTCCTGGAACAACAATCATAGGAACGCCCGCCTCGCCGCCCGGAACAACAACAACCCGAACAACTCCAACAACAACATCGGTTTTCGGGTGGTGGGGGTCGTGTTCGCCACGCTCTTCCTTTTCCGCCCTGCCAGAAATGCAGCGCGTCTTTGGCATCGACCAGGATTCGCTGCCGAGGCACAAAGAAGAATGGCGGGGCGCATCCCTGGCCGCGATGGCCGCACAGGCCATCCGGGCGAATATCGAACAGCCCCGCGCCCCTGGGTTCGTCCCCGGCGCGGGGCACCCCGCCAATCCGGCTTTGGAGGTTTTCAAAACCTCCAAAGTCTTGCAAACACAGCCATGTATGCCCAACTGACCTCCTGGGACAACCTGCTCCTGGCCTACCGCAAAGCCGCCAAAGGCAAACGCGGCAAAGCCTATGTCGCCGCCTTCGAACACCGCCTGGAAGACAACCTCATCCAGTTGCAGCGCGAACTCACGGATTTCAGTTACCGGCCCGGCGCGTACCACAATTTTTACATCCACGAGCCGAAACGCCGTCTGATTTCGGCAGCCCCTTTTCGGGACCGGGTGGTGCATCATGCCCTGTGCAACCTGATCGAGCCGGTCTTCGAGCGCGTCTTCCTGCCCACCTCCTACGCCAACCGCGTCGGCAAAGGCACCCACCGGGCACTGGACAAGGCACAGGCATACGCCCGCCGTTTCAAATACATCTTGCAATGCGATATCAAGCAGTTTTTCCCCGCCATTGACCACGCCATTTTGCAGAACACTTTGCACAGCCGCCTTCACGACCCCGCCGTGCGCTGGCTGATTGCGCACATCATTGCCAGCGGGCGCGGCGTCTTGCAGGACGACTACCAGATGGTTTATTTCCCCGGCGACGACCTCTTCGCCGCCGCGCCCGCTGGCAATGAT
>JALVOR010000187.1 GCA_027026295.1 Anaerolineales bacterium
GGTCTCATTTCCCCCTTTTGTATTTAGATTGGCTATGCGAAATACCTCGTAAGCCGCGGCCAGCCCGGCAATGCCGCCGCCGACGATGGCGAGGGAGAAATCCACCGATTTCACAGGTCGCGTATATTGAGGTAGCATCGGTTATCCTACAAAGTGTATTTAGGCTATAATTAGAACAATGAAAGGAGGTGTGGTATGAGTTCTCCGGTCACAGCAACGGTTACAAAAATGCTGGAAACCCTGCCACCGGAATTACAAAAGCGGGTGGAAGAGCACCTGCGGGAATACATCCAAAACCTACTGGACGAGGCGCGCTGGGACGCTTTGTATGAAGCCAGCCGGGAACAGTTGGTCGCCGCAGCCCGTGAGGCCAAAGCCGAATTCGCAGAGGGGAAAGCCGAACCCCTGGATTTTTCCCGGTTATGAAATCGCTCGTTCTTCCCTCGTTTTGGAAAGCCTATGAACGCCTTTCTCCCCAAGAGCGAGAGCAGGCGCGCAAGGCTTTCCGATTGTGGCAGGAGAACCCTTTCCATCCATCACTCCACTTCAAATGCATCAACCGCGAGGAAAATATCTGGGCGGTACGCATTAGCCGCGGCTATCGGGCTTTGGGCTTCATGGAAGGCGACACCGTGGTATGGTTTTGGATTGGCGACCACGATGCGTACCGTCGGTATTTTGGGGGCGATTGACAGGAATGGTTCACTCAGTCGTCTTGCTCCTTGTTGGGTAGTAGGGTAGCAGTTACGAATGCTCTCTTCTGTGTTTTCTGCGTCTTCTCTGTGTTTTCTGTGGTTTTACTTCGCCGTCATCTCATGCACCATCTCCACCACAGCCCGCACGGCTTCAACCGGCGTGTCGGGCAGCAGGCCGTGGCCGAGGTTGAAAATGTACCCCACGCGGGGTGCGCGGCGGAGGACATCCTGCACCTGGGCACGCAGCACCTCCGGCGGGGCAAACAGGGCGATGGGGTCTAAGTTGCCCTGCAGGGCCACGCCGTCGCCCAGGCGGGCATGGGCGCGGTTGAGGGGCTCGCGCCAGTCCACGCCGATGACCGTGCCGCCGGCCTCGCGCATGGCTTCCAGCAGGTGGGCCGTACCCGTGCCGAAGTGGATGACCGGCACGCCGGTGGCCTCCACCGCCTTGAGCACCCGCTGCGAATAGGGCAGCACATAGCGGCGGTAGTCGGGCAGGCTGAGCGCGCCCACCCACGAATCAAAGAGTTGCACCGCCTGGGCACCGGCTTCCACCTGGGCAACGAGGTAGGCGGCTAAGGTGTCGGCCAGTTTGGTCATCAAAGCGTCCCAGGCTTCGGGCGCGGCGTACATCATCTGCTTGGTGGTGCGATAGTGGCGCGAGGGGCCGCCTTCCACCATATAGGAAGCCACGGTGAAGGGCGCGCCGGCGAAGCCGATGAGGGCGACGTCGCGACCTTCCAGCGCCCGCCGCACCAGGCGCACGGTTTCCAGCACATGCCCCAGGTCGGCGCGGGGGTCGGGCACGCGCAGGCGTTCCACATCGGCGGCGGTGCGCACCGGCTCGTGAATCACCGGCCCCTTGCCGGGGACGAACTCCAGGCGCAGGCCCATGGGCTCCACGGGGAGCAAGATGTCGGCGAAGAGGATGGCCGCGTCCACGCCCAGGATTTCCACCGGCTGCAGCGTGACCTCGGCGGCCACTTCGGGGCGGCGGGTGATTTCCAGCAGGCTGTATTTGGCGCGGATGGTGCGGTATTCGGGCAGGTAGCGCCCGGCCTGACGCATGAACCACACCGGCGTGGCGTCCACCGGCAGGCGGGCGCAGGCGCGGAGGAAGCGGGAGGTGGGAGTTGCAGAGGAAAAGAGAGGCATGTATAATATCCTTACGGTATCTCAAACGAGGCTAAAACATAAGAGGTGAACCATGCCAAGGCAATTTACAGCAACTTTTGAACGTGCTGGCGAGTGGTGGATCGGATACGTAGAAGAGCTACCCGGCGCAAACACTCAAGGGCGTACACTGGAAGAAGCCCGCGAGAACCTCCGGGAAGCCATTAGACTCATCTTGGAAACTCAACGCGAGATCATCCAGCAAGAAGTCAAAGATGCCAAGCAAGTAGTGCGGGAATCCATCACTGTGTAAAGTCACAAAAGGGGGAATTTGTGAAAAGGCGGGCCTTGATCAAGCATCTTGAAAAGTATGGTTGCTCCCTTCTGAGAGAGGGGAAACGACATTCCGTGTATTGGAATCCGGAAACTGGACGAATATCCACCGTGCCTCGCCATCGTGAAATCGTTGATGGCTTAGCACGGAAAATTTGCCGGGATTTGGGCATACCGGACATCAAGAAATATCGCTAACTGGGACAAGTAATTCAACCTTCTGCTGTTTCTCCAAAAACAATCTCGCGCACCTGGGGCGTCAGGCCTTCTGGCGCGTATTCCCCGCGCTTGATGGCCTCGGCCACCAGCACACACGCCGGGTCGCTGGCTAAGTAATCGCCGAAGACGCCGTAGGCCCGCCCGCGCTGGCCGCCGCATACATCGCGGTAAGGGCACGTGCGGCAGGGGCCTTTGAGTTTGTCGGGGTCGCGCAGGTCGCGGAACAAAGGGGCGTTGCGGTACACCTCCACCACATTATCCTTACGCACATTGCCCGCCGAAATGGGCAGGAAGCCCGAGGGCATGATTTCGCCCAGGTGGGAGATGAACAGGAAGCCGTTGCCATCGTTCACGCCCTTGGTGGGGCGGTTGAGGCCGTCAGCGTACTGGAAGCCCGCGCCCTGGAAGGTGATGGGCTTGCTCTCGCCCACCTCGGCTTTGCGGCGCTCAATGCTCACCCGGCGGTACATCGGCGCTGCGGTGGCCTTGATGTCAAAGGGGGCTTCCTTGGAAAGGTCGTACAGCCAGTTGAACACCCGCTCGTGTTCTTGTGCCGAAATCATCCATTCGGCCTGGGCGCGCCCGGTGGGAACCAAGAAGAACACCGACCACTGCACTGCGCCGACTTTCTCAATGAACGGCACCATGTCGGGAAGTAAGTCCACATTGAATTTAGTCACGGTGGTGTTGACCTGCACGCTCAGCCCCACCTCGTGGGCGTTGTGCAAAATGTTCATCGTGCGCTGCCAGGAACCCGCCACGCCGCGGAAGTCATCGTGCACCGCGGGCGTTGGCGCGTCCAGACTGAGGGCAATGCGGCGGATCCCGGCTTCCTTGGCCTTGCGCAGCCGCTTGACCGTGGGCAGCGCCGTAGCCGTGGGGGTCAGGGAGCAACGCAAACCCTTTTCGGTGGCGTAGGCGATGAGGTCGAACAGGTCAGGCCGCATCATGGGGTCGCCGCCGGTGAAAATGAGGATGGGATGGCCAAACTCGGTCATCTGGTCAATCAGGCGGAACCCCTCCTCGGTGGTCAATTCCAAGGGGTGGCGCTGGGGCTGGGCGTTGGCGCGGCAGTGCTTGCAGGCATAGGCGCAGGCGTGGGTGATCTCCCAGGCGATGGTGAAGGGGGCTTTGTTGAAATCCACCTCGCCGTAGCGCCGGTCGTGGGTGCGCCGCTCCCGGGCGGCTTCGGGGGAAAGGTTGGCGTAGGGGTCTTTAGGCACGGTCATTCCTCACTCCGTAAAACAGCGGTGAGAAACCACAGATTACACAGAAAAAAATCTGCGCAAATCGGTGTAATCTGTGGTTTTACTCCAACCACCGCGCCGCATCTTTGGCGTGGTAGGTCAAAATCAAATCCGCGCCGGCACGCTTGATGGCCGTCAGGGCTTCCAGCACCACCCGGCGCTCGTCCAGCCAGCCGTTGGCTGCGGCGGCTCTAATCATGCTGTATTCGCCGCTCACGTTGTAGGCCGCTAACGGCACTTCGGGGAAGGCATCCTTTACGCGGCGAATGACGTCCAGATAGGGCAGCGCGGGCTTGACCATCAGCATATCCGCGCCCTCGGCAATGTCAATAGCGGCTTCCTTCAGCGCCTCGGCGGCGTTGGCCGGGTCCATCTGGTGCGAACTGCGGTCGCCAAACTTCGGGGGGGACTCAGCGGCATCGCGGAAAGGGCCGTAGAACCCCGAAGCGTATTTCACCGCATACGACAAAATGGGAATGTGCTCAAACTGCGCCCCATCCAACGCCCGGCGGATGGCTTGCACCATGCCGTCCATCATCCCGCTGGGGGCCACGATGTCCGCACCCGCCTCGGCGTGGGAGACGGCCACCTTGCCGATGATTCCCAGGGTGGGGTCGTTGAGCACGTAGCCTTCCGGCAGGTGGGGATGGGGCCGCGGGTCGCCGACGTTGAGCAGGCCACAGTGCCCGTGGTCGGTGTATTCGCACAGGCACACATCGGTAACGACGATTAACTCCGGCACGGCTTGCTTGATAGCCCGCACCGCCTGCTGCACGATGCCGTCGGGCGCAAAGTTTTCCAGCCCCACGGGGTCTTTTTGGGCCGGGATGCCGAACAAAATCACCGCGGGGATGCCCAAGGAAGCCACTTCCTCGGCTTCGGCGGCGAGTTGGTCAACGGAAAGTTGGAACACGCCGGGCATGGAAGGCACTTCGCGGCGGATGCCCTGGCCGTGGCGGACGAAGAGGGGGTAGATGAAATCCCGCGGGTTGAGTTCGGTTTCGCGCACCATAGCCCGCAAGGCCGGGGTATGGCGCAGGCGCCGCGGGCGGCTGGTGGGGAAGACGGGGAATTTCGCCATGGTTGCCTCCTAAAAGAAAACCACAGATTACACAGATTGCGCAGAAAAATCTGTGTAATCTGCGTAATCTGCGGTTAATTCAACGATGGCCTGCACAAGCCCTTCGGCGGTGTAGGGATGAGCCACGGCAGCGACGGCGAAGCCGAGGTCGCGGGCGGCTTGGGCGGTGATGGGGCCGATGCAAACCACCTGCGGGCTGTGGGGAAGCGCAAGGGGGTTCAAACCGGCCTCGCGCGTGAGGGCCACGAAGTTGCGCACCGTGGACGGGCTGGTGA
>JALVOR010000188.1 GCA_027026295.1 Anaerolineales bacterium
GGGTACTACTTGACACCTTCTTGGCGTCCTCTTGGCGACCTTTCGCGCTCTTTGCGTTACCTCTCTACGCCCTTTGCGTTGCCAAAAAGGGTAGCAACACAGCATTGAAGGCATCGGCGGCATCCTGGGGCACCATGTGGGGCGCGCCGGGAATCAGGTACAGGGTGGCGTTGGGCAGCGCGGCGGCGATGTCTTCCGCATGTTTGGGGCTGGCGTATTCATCTGCTGTGCCCTGCACCACCAGCACGGGCACGCGCACCTTTTGCAGCAGGGGCAACGCGTTCCAACCCTGCACGCCGGGGCGGTGCCACCCATGATACCAAAGGTCGAAAAAGACCTGCTCGCTGTGGCCGGGGTGGATGCGTTCCAGCGCCTTGCGGAAGGCGGGAGAGGTTTCATACACCCGTTTCAGGGCTTCCATACCGGGCTGCATGGCGGGTTCCACATACATATGCGCCGAAACCGCGACCACCGCCTGCGGCCGCTCAGGGTATTGGGCGGCAAAGTAAAGGGCGATGTTGCCGCCGTCGCTGTGCCCCACCAGCAGGGGACGGTCGATACCCAACGCGTCCAGCAAGGCGGCCAAATCGGCGACGTCGGGCTCGAACCAGGGCGTGTGCAGGCGGGGGCGGTCGGCAGCCGACGCTCCGTAGCCCCAGCGGTCGTAGGCCAGCACCCGGAAACCGGCTGCAGTGAGTACCGGCACCTGCCGCCGCCAGGCCTGGCTGCTGCCCAAGCCGTGGTGCAGCAGCACGACCGGAGGAGCGTTTCCCTCGCCATGAAGTTCGTAAAACAACCGGTGGCCGTTGACCGTAAGGAACATGGGCGCCAATCATCCACCGATTACACCGATCCTCTGCGCAAATCCGTGTAATCGGTGGTCTCTACAACGGAATGTTGCCGTGCTTCTTCGGCGGGTTGGAGTCGCGCTTGTTTTGCAGCATTTCCAGCGCGTTGATGAGCACCGGGCGGGTTTTCCGCGGCTCGATGACATCGTCCAAATAGCCGCGTGAAGCAGCAATGTAGGGATTGGCAAACTTCTCGCGGTATTCCGCCACCAGTTCGGCTTTGCGGGCTACGGGGTCGTCGGCTTCCGCCAATTCGCGGCGGAAGATGATGTTCACCGCGCCGTCGGGGCCCATCACCGCCAGTTCGGCGGAAGGCCAGGCAATGTTGAAATCGCCGCGCAGGTGCTTGCTGCTCATGACGTCATAAGCGCCGCCGTAGGCTTTGCGCGTCACCACGGTGAGTTTCGGCACCGTGGCTTCGGCATAAGCATAGAGCAACTTCGCGCCCGAACGGATGATGCCGCCGTATTCCTGCACCGTGCCGGGCATGAAGCCGGGCACATCTTCGAAAGTCAGCAGCGGGATATTGAAAGCATCGCAGAAGCGGATGAAGCGGGCAGCCTTTTCCGAAGCGTTGATATCCAGCACACCGGCGAGCACCGCGGGCTGGTTGGCAATGATGCCCACCGTGCGTCCGCCAAGGCGGGCAAAGCCCACCACGATGTTGGGCGCAAACTGC
>JALVOR010000189.1 GCA_027026295.1 Anaerolineales bacterium
CGCTTTCCTGGGTGCGCTGGGCGTTTATCTGGTGTACTATGATGGCTTGAAGGCCGCGGGCATGCCGAACGTTTGGTGCACCGGCTGGGGCTCGGTGTTCGGGAAAGCCTTCTGGGGTGCTTCCCAGGGTGCCGCAGCCGTTGGGCATTATTCCTTGCTGAATGCCACGGTGGCAGAGATCATCGGCACGGCCATGCTGATTTGGGGCATTTACGCGCTGATTGACACCAAAAACGTGCCGGTGGGCGCCAACCTGTGGCCGTTCCTGATTGGCTTTGTCGTTGTGGCTATCGGCCTTTCCCTCGGTGGCCCCAGCGGTTACGCCATCAACCCGGCTCGTGACTTTGGGCCGCGGATCTTCGGTGTGCTGGTGGGCACCAAAGGGCTCTTCGACGGCTGGTATTGGCTGGTGGCACCCATCATTGGACCCCTCGTCGGTGGTGTGTTAGGGGCCTATACTTATGACTGGTTCATCACGCCGTACTTGCCTGCTGAAGAATCGTAGACCCGTTTGCCGGGGGAAGGCGCACATGCTCCAAGGTGCGTGCTTTCCCCCGCTTTTCTGTTGCAAGAGGAGGCAACACCCATGAAAAAACTGATTAACAAGCCCGAAAATGTCGTTAAGGAAGAACTGGAGGGCATCGCCCTTGCACATCCTGACCTGGTGAAAGTGCACATTAGCCCTCACTACATCGTGCGCGCGGATGCGCCGGTGAAGGGCAAAGTCGCACTGGTTTCCGGCGGTGGTAGCGGCCATGAGCCTCTGCACGGCGGCTATGTCGGCGTCGGCATGCTGGATGCCGCCTGCCCCGGCGAGGTGTTCACTTCCCCCACGCCTGACCAGATTTACGAAGCCACCAAAGCCGTCAGCGGTGGCGCGGGCGTGCTGCACATCGTCAAGAACTACAGTGGCGATGTGATGAATTTCGAAATGGCCGCCGAGATGGCCCAAGGCGAGGGCATCGAAGTTGCCACGGTCATCACCAACGACGACGTCGCGGTGGAAGACAGCCTCTACACCCAGGGGCGCCGCGGCGTGGGCGTGACCGTCTTCGTGGAAAAGATCGCCGGCGCGGCCGCCGAGGCCGGGCTTCCCCTCGCGAAGGTGGCCGAAATCGCCAAGCGCGTCAACGAAAACGGCCGCAGCATGGGCATGGCGCTCACTTCCTGCACCGTCCCCGTTGCGGGGAAGCCGACCTTTGATATCGGCGACGATGAGATGGAAATCGGCATTGGCATCCACGGCGAGCCAGGCCGCACGCGCATGAAGATCAAGCCCGCGGACGAAATCGTCGACATGATGGCCGAAGCCATTTTGGGCGACTTGCCCTTCAAGTCTGGCGACCGCGTCATCGCGATGGTCAACGGCATGGGCGGCACCCCGCTCATCGAACTTTACATCGTCTATCGCCGCCTGGCGCAAATTTGCGAGGCCAAGGGCATCAAGATCGAACGCAATCTCATCGGCAACTACATCACCTCGCTGGAAATGGCGGGTGCTTCGATCACCCTCATGCGGGCCGATGACGAACTCCTGAAGTTCTGGGATGCGCCGGTGAAGACGCCTGCCCTCCGGTGGGGCATGTAACCCCCGATGCTTTGAACGTGGGAGATGAGGTATGGTCACCAAAGCCGATGTGCTGAACTGGCTCAAGCATTACGCGCAAGTCGTCGACGAGCAGAAGGAATACCTCACCCAACTGGATGCTGCCATCGGGGACGCCGACCACGGCATCAACATGCAGCGGGGTTTTGGGGCCGTGATGTCCCAACTCCCCGCTGTGGAAGATAAGGACATCGGCACCATTCTCAAGAAAGTGGGAATGGTGTTGGTCTCTACCGTGGGTGGTGCAGGTGGCCCGTTGTATGGCACCCTTTTCATGCGCATGGGGATGGCGGTCGGCAACAAGGACGCGCTGAGCCCGGAAGACGTCGTGAAGATGTTCACCGCCGCGCTGGAAGGTGTCAAGCAGCGCGGCAAGGCCGAGCCTGGCGACAAGACCATGGTTGATGCTTTGACCCCTGCGGTGGAAGCCCTGCGCCAGGCGGTGGAGGCCGGTGAAGACCTTCACACGGCGCTCGAAAAGGCCACCGCTGCAGCCGAGGCGGGCATGAAAGCCACCATTCCCCTCGTGGCTCGTAAAGGACGCGCCAGTTACCTGGGCGAGCGCAGCGCCGGACACCAAGACCCCGGCGCGACTTCCTCGTATCTGCTCTTCAAGTCCGCGACCGATGTCTGGAACCACGCGGACGCCTGAGTAAGAAAGGAGTGTTGAGATGGCCAAGAAATATGTCGGCGCTGTGGATCAGGGTACGACCAGTACCCGCTTTATGATTTTCGACCATTCCGGTCAGGTGGTTGGCGTTCACCAACTGGAACACGAGCAAATTTACCCCAAGCCCGGCTGGGTAGAGCACGACCCGATGGAAATCTGGGAACGCACCCAGCAGGTCATCAAGGGCGCGCTGGAAAAGGCCGGTGTGGATGCTTCCGAACTGGCTGCCATCGGCGTCACCAACCAGCGTGAAACCACCATCGTGTGGAACCGCAAGACCGGCAAGCCCTTCTACAACGCCATTGTCTGGCAAGACACCCGCACCAAGGATATCTGCGACGCGCTCGCCAAAGACGGCGGGCAGGATCGCTTCCGCCCCAAGGTTGGCCTTCCCCTGGCGACCTACTTCTCGGGCCCAAAAATCAAGTGGATTTTGGAAAACGTGCCCGGCGTGCGCGAAGCCGCGGAAAAGGGCGATGCCCTCTTCGGCAACATCGACACCTGGGAAATCTGGTGGCTGACCGGCGGCCCCAACGGCGGCGTGCACATCACCGATGTCACCAACGCCAGCCGCACCATGCTGATGGACCTCGAGAAACTGGACTGGGACGACGAAATCCTCGGCATCCTGGGCATCCCCCGCCAGATGCTGCCGGAAATCAAGCCTTCCAGCGCGGTCTACGGCATGACGGCCAAAGACGGCCCCTTCGGCATGGAAATTCCCGTCGCGGGCGACTTAGGCGACCAGCAGGCCGCGCTCGTCGGCCAGACCTGCTACGACGTGGGCGAGGCCAAGAACACCTACGGCACCGGCTGCTTCATGTTGCTCAATACCGGCACCAAGCCCATCCAGAGCAAGAGCGGCCTGCTCACCACCTTAGCCTACAAGTTCGGCGACCAGCCCGCCCACTACGCGCTGGAAGGCTCCATCGCCATCACCGGCGCGTTGGTGCAGTGGCTGCGCGACAACCTGGAATTCTTCAAGAAATCCGCCGACATCGAACCCTGCGCCCGCACCGTGGAAGACAACGGCGGCATCTACTTCGTGCCCGCCTTCTCGGGGCTGTTTGCACCCTACTGGCGCTCCGACGCCCGCGGCGTCATCGTCGGCCTGACCCGCTACATCAAGAAGGGCCACATCTGCCGCGCCGCACTGGAAGCCACCGCTTTCCAGACCCGCGAAGTGCTGGACGCGATGAACAAGGATTCCGGCGTGGATCTGAAGGCCTTGAAAGTTGATGGCGGCATGGTTTACAATGAACTCCTCATGCAGTTCCAGGCCGACATCCTTGGCGTGCCCGTGGTGCGCCCCAAAGTGGCTGAAACCACCTCCCTCGGCGCTTCCTACGCCGCCGGTCTGGCCGTGGGCTTCTGGAACAACCTGGATGACCTGCGCGCCAACTGGCAGGTGGATCACACCTGGGAACCCAAGATGGACGCTGGCGAGCGGGCCCGTCTTTACAAGGGCTGGCTCAAGGCCGTGGAACGCACCTTCGATTGGGTTGAGTAAGTGCGATTGTTTTGCGTAGGGGCGGCTAACTCAGCCGCCCCTACGAACCGTGGAGAGGCACAAGATGGGTAAACCCCATGTGGTCATCATCGGCGGTGGGGCGACGGGCGCGGCGCTGGCGCACGACCTGAGCCTGCGCGGCCTGCGCGTGACCGTTGTGGAGCGCGGTGAGGTCACTTCCGGCACCACCGGCAGGCATCACGGCCTGCTCCACAGCGGCGCACGCTACGCCGTCAAGGATCAGGAATCCGCCAAAGAGTGCATTCAGGAAAACATGATTCTGCGCAGAATCGCGCCCGGCTCCTTTGAACTCAACAACGGCCTGTTCGTCGCCATCACCGACGAAGATATGGCCTACCGCCCGGCTTTTCTGGAAGGGCTGGAAACCTGCGGCATTCCCTACAAGGAAATCACCCCGCAGGAAGCCCTGCGCCGCGAACCCAACCTCAACCCCGCGATCAAGGCGGCGGTGGAAGTGCCCGACGGCACGATGGACGCGATGCGCCTGCCGCTGCGGTTTTTCGCCACCGCGCAGCGCAACGGCGCGGTCATTGAAGCCTACACCGAGGTGGAAGAACTCCTCATGCAGGGCAAAACCGTGACCGGCGTGCGCGTGCGCGACCATGTGACCGAAAAAACCTACACCATCGGCGCGGACATCGTGGTCAACGCCGCGGGCGCGTGGTCGGGCAAAATCGCGGCTATGGCGGGCGTGCACGTTCCTCTGCAGCCTTCGCCGGGCGTGCTGGTGGCGGTGTACGGCCGCTGGAACAACATGGTGCTCAACCGAATGCACCGCTCGGGCGACGGCGACATCATCGTGCCCCAGCGCACCCTTTCGGTCATTGGCACCAGTTCGTGGGTGGTGGAAGACCCCGACCGCCTGGAAATGAAAAAAGAGCACATCCGCCTGATGTACGAATACGGCGCGGCGCTGGTGCCGGCCATCAAAGGCGCAGAAATGCGGGCGGCGTGGGCCGCGGCGAGGCCGCTCATCGGCTCGGGCGGCGCGCAGACCGGCCGCGAACTCAGCCGCACGTTCAAGTGCTTTGACCACGCCGAGCGCGATGGCGTGGAGGGCTTTGTCACCATCGCTGGCGGCAAGGCCACCACCGCGCGCGGCATGGCCGAGGTCACCGC
>JALVOR010000190.1 GCA_027026295.1 Anaerolineales bacterium
GCGTAGCGGGGGTAAGATGAGGGCGTTCAGGCTACGATGTTACGCCCTCGTGTCACGTGGGTTACTTGAATATCGCCAACGCTTCGTCGGCTTCCTTCTGCGCCTGCTGCATGGCCTCTGCGGGCGTCATTTCGCCGTTGTAGGCTGCCTGCAGGTATTTATGGAAGATGTTGCGCACCTTGCCCAGGTTCATGCACGAAAGTTCCGCACCGGCATATTGCAGCATGTCTTTCAACTGCCCGGCCTGCGGCACCTTGGCGACGTAAGCCTTCATCGCGTCGGTTTCGTAAGCGCTCTTGCGGGTGGCGACGTAGCCGGTCTGGATGCTGAAGTCCGCAGCATATTTGGGCTGGGTGACGAATTCGATGAACTTCCAGGCCGCGGCCTGCTCTTCGGGGGAAGCACCCTTCATGATGTAGAAGTTGCCGCCACCGGGAACCGTTGCGTATGTGCCGGCTTCCTTGCCGGGCACCGGCATCACGCCAACCTTGAAGTCGGCCTGGTCGAGGATGCCGCGCAGGCTGCCGCTGGAATGCACGATCATGGCCGCCGCGCCCTTGGCGAAGTCGGCGGGGGCGCTGCCCCACACTTTCTGCACGCCCTGAGGCATGGCGTTGTATTTGTGCGAAAGGTCAATGTAGAACTGCACCGCTTCGATGACCTTCGGGTCGTTGAACACCACTTCGGTGGGCGACTTCACGATGTTCTGGCCGCCACCAATCGCCAGCGGCTGGAACAGCCAGTAAGGCCAGCCGGAAGGCCACTCGATGCCCCAGCGCTTGTCGGGGATGGTCAACTTCTGAGCGGCTTCGGCGAGGGATTCCCAACTGTCGGGCGGGGCAATGCCTTCCTGCTCGAAGAGGTCGGCATTGTAGTACAACGCCACCACACTGCGCTGGAAGGGGATGCTCCAGATCTTGCCATCGTACTTGGAATTCGCCATGAAGGCCGGGAAGAAGTCGCTGATGTAGGCATCGCCATCGGGCATGGCCTTGATGAAGTCATCCATGGGGACAATGTAGTCGGCATTGATGAAATCATAAAGGTCGGCCGCGAGCATCACAGCCAGCGCCGGGGGCTTGCCGCCACCTTCGATGGTGGTCTGAATGGTGGTCTTGACATCGCCATAGCCGCCCGCGAACACCGGCTTCACGGTGATGTTGGGGTTTTCCTTCTCGAAATCGGCAATGTAACCGTTGAGGATTTTAGCGATGGGAGCGTCCACGGCCACCGGGTAATAAACCTCAATGGTCACCGGCTCAGCCGGCGCTTCCGTCGGCGCTTCGGTAGCCGCCGGGGCTTCCGTCGCCGCTGGCGCTTCGGTGGCAGCGGGGGCCTCCGTCGCCTGAGGCTGTGCCGGTGCAGGCGTGGGCGTTGCCTTCTGACCACAAGCGGCCAGCGCAATGCTCAGCACGAGCACCAATGCTACAGCAACGAAAAACTTTTTACTGGTCATAGTAGGTTACCTCCGAACCTTGAGAAATGGTCAAACCTTTCCCCGGCGCTGCCGAGGAATGCCCAATTATACCGCTCCACGCTTTAAATTGGCACGAAATGAGCACAAACTGCTACCTCTGAGGCAGACGGGGCAAAGGGCGTGGAGCATATCCGGCAGGCAGAAACGTTCGGAATCCAACGCCACCTGCACCCCATAATCCTTGCACCCACCTTCAGAAAAATGTGCCGGACAATTACGGTCTGTCAAGGCTTCACCGTTGCTGGCTGCCTTGTATTGTATTCGGCTATACGAAATCCTGATGGTGCACCGCCACACCCAGCCACGAGGCTAACTGCAGCATCTTTGCCTGGGGCACCGCCGCGAAGATTTGCCACAACGGCTCCTCGGCCTGCACAAACGCCGCGCCGTAATCCAGATGACGCCTGACCCAAACCCGCAACCGCTCCGGCGGCTTTTGCGCCAGGACGTCATACGCACCCCCAGCCGTCAGCCCCTGCCGGGTTTTGTGCACCGCGAACCCCAAAGGGTGCTCCAGCCCTTTCGCTGTGGTGACATACAATAGCCACGAAACCCAATGCCATGCCGGGAAATGCCGCAAGTCGGTTTCCACGCCTGGGGCAAGCATGGCAGTGAATTGCGACCACTGCCAGGTTGTGTCCTCCCCACCTGCCTCAGGTTGGTGTTGTCTTTGTATCTCTTTTGTAGGATGCACGTTTTTAGTGTTAACGTGAGGGAAATTTTTGGTTACTTCGGGGGGCAAAATTTGGCTTTGCGGCGGGAAATCTTTGGCAGGGTCGGGGGAAGATTTTGGCGTTTCCGAGGGAAAAATTTGGCGTTTTTGAGTGTTCTGGGCAACGCTACCGGGGGAAATTTCTGGCAATGTTGTGGAAACCCCCTGTAGGGCGTTCAAGGCGCGGGCGGCAACGGTGGAGGGAATTCCGGCGGGATCTTCCTGTGCCAGGTGGCACAGCGCGGCGGCGGCTTCCTCGGGGGGCTGACTGCTTGCCACCAGTGCTTGCAGGGGGGCAAGGTCATCGCGCTGCACGCAGGAAGCCAGCGCCTTGAGGGCGAGGTTGTACGCGGCTTCGTCGGTGGGGGTGAGGGGCAGCAAGGTTTGCACGGCAAGGGCGAATTTGTTGCCGCGCCCGGGCGGGCGGCGCAGGAAGGCGGCGGGGTTGTCGGGTGTGGCAGAGGCTTCTATCTCCGCCACGGGGATCAGGTCGCGCCCGTAGCGGGCTTTCTTCAGCCCCAACCAGGCGGCCACCCGCCGCGTGGTGACGCTGATAGCCCGAAAGCCACCCGCCGCCGGCACGCCTGCCCGCGCGGCGCGATGGCGCGCAGCCCAGTAGAGCCAGCCAATGGTGTGCCCCAACAGCGGCAGGTGGTGTTCGATGAAGTACCAGGGGATGAAGAGTTTGCCTTCCGCATCCACTAACGAGGTTTCCAGCAATTCGGCCATGCCGAGGGCTTTGGCTAAGGTTTCGTGGGGCAGGTTTTGGCGGCGCAGCCGGGCGGCGATGTGGTCGCGCAGGGTGGCGTTGGCTTCCGCGGGCGCAGCGGGCACCTCAGTCTCCTCTGCTGGGGCGAGCAGGGAAGCCGGCTGCTGCTGCAGTGCCTGGGCGAGTGCGGCGATGGGGTCGGTTGCCAGCCCAAACCGTTCCAGCGCGGCGAGCACGCTTTGCAGGTCGCGCGGCGTGAGGGGCATGTCGTGGGTGAAGATATAGCGGTTGGGCGCCTGGCGGTGGGCGTT
Source organism: Anaerolineales bacterium (assembly GCA_027026295.1). Lineage (GTDB taxonomy): Bacteria > Chloroflexota > Anaerolineae > Anaerolineales > DRMV01 > DRMV01. Next base: position 3,210 of record JALVOR010000190.1, read on the forward strand.
CAGGTGGCGGTCGCGTTCCACCTGCACCAGCGGTGCCAGCAGTTCCTGATTGAGGATGTTGTTGATGGTGCGCGGTGTGAGGCGGCTCCAGTGGGCGAGTGTGGCGCGGGAAACCTCTAATGTCTGCCCCGCGGGGATGGGACGCCCCGGTCCATAGGGCTGCACGTTGGCGAGGAAGTAGGTTTGCCGCAGGGCGACATAGAGCCAGCCGGCGCGCGTGCCGAGGTAGGGCAGCCAGCGCAGGAAGTAGCCGGGGACGAAAATCACCCGGTGGGGTTGTTGCAGGGCGTCGCGCAAGCGCAGGCTGACGGCTTGCAAATCCAGGGCCTGGGGCGGTGTTTGGGGTGGCGAAACGTCGGCGGCTGCTTGCGGAACAGTTGTTCCGTTAGCGGGCGTGTCCGAAGGGGATGGTGCGGTCACTACAAATGCCACCCGCACCGGCGCGTTGAGGATGCCGCGCAGGGCGTTTTCCAGCGGGGCTTTCAGGCGGTCGGCAAGCCAGTCGCGCGCGTAGGCGTTGACCACCCCCACCGTAAGCACGCCGTCGTCATAGGCTAACGGGCGCGCATCGCGCACCCACGCGTCGAAGTCGGCGCGGTTGAGGGTGTAGCGCAATTGGGCGGTGGCTTGCTGCCAGGCCTGGGCGGCCCGGGCGAGGGTGGGTGACATGGCGCGCACCTGTGGCGAGAATCCCCCCAGATGAGCAGGTGAACGCAAGCGGTGTGTGTGGCGGGTTTCTGCGCCCTGTCGGTGAGACCTTGACAAAACGTTTGAAACCTCTATAATTGAAAACACACGACGAAAGTTTCTGCCCGCCTGCGCCCCAGACTGCCCACTGGGGCGTTTGGCTTTTAATGCCTCCGTTGTCGCCCGCATGCGGGCGTTTGTAGCGTTCCCTTGCGGAACAGTTGTTCCGTAAGATTCAACCGATCATCCACGGCTCCACGGTGGTGCCGCTGCTTTCCAGCAGGGCTTCCAGCGCGCCGCGGCTCAGGCGCAGCGTTTCGCGCGGGTTGCCCTGCGAAAGCATGTAGAGGCGCTCTAACGCTTCGGCGGTGAAGAGGGAACCCATCACACGGCCTGCCCGCCGGGTGATTTCTTCGATGACGAAAACCAGGGTGTCATAATCCCAGGGGGTGAGCAAATAGCGGGTGGCTGCGGCGATACCGCGGCTTTCCCAAGGATGGTTGAAAACCGCATAGCCGGTGACGACCACGGTGGTGCGCTGCGCCAGGTCGGCAATCAATTGCGCCGTGGTCGGCAGCAGGCGCTGTTGTGCCATATCAATGACCAAGCCCGCAAATTGCTTTTCCAGGAAAGCCTCCAGCCGTGCCCGGCGCAGTTGCTCTTCCTTTACCCGCGGCAGCCCCAGCCCGTCGTTGATGAGTTTGAGCAGGCGATTGGCGGTGCGGGGCGCGACGGCTAAGGTCAGCGGCGAAGGAAGGTGCCCGCCCGCCAAGAAGCGGGCAAAAGACGACTTGCCGCTGCCTGTTTCACCATCGACGAGCACCAGGCCGGTCTTCTGCGCCAGCCACCGCTGCTGCACTTCCTGGTAAATGCGCGCCAGTTGCGGCGTGGGCACGAAATAGCGCCCGTCGGGAAAATCCTCAAAGGGGTTTTCCAGCAGACGGAGCATTTGCAGGCGGAGCGCCCGCTGAGCGTAGGGGTTAGAAGTTGTGGGTTCCATGGCTGCCTCGTGCCCTTATTATACACCAT
>JALVOR010000191.1 GCA_027026295.1 Anaerolineales bacterium
GAACAATCTGACCCTTGTCCCCCGCCCCAACCCCACCGGGCGCAAGGCGCGCCTGACGCTGGTGTGGCGAGAACTGGGAGGCGACGCCGGGGCAAAACCGCCTGCCGCTGCCCCGCTCCCCTCGGTGGAAAGCAAACCCGTCTATCTCGGCTACCGCATGGCGGACGCCGAGATATGGGACCGGCGCATCCGTGATGTCGCCGAGGAACACAACTTACCCATTGGGGCAGTCTTCGTGGCGCTCCTTGCGCCAGCCGCAGAAGCCTACCTGCAAGGAAAAATCCTGTTCCAGACCTTCCCGCTGGACGCCATGTACGTCCTGGAGGGCTGGACGCCCAACCTGAACCCGGTACCTGAACCGGCCACCTGAACCGGCGGTTCAGGCCAGGGTTCAGGTGCCCGGTGCAGGTACATTGCCCAGAACGGCTTGTAAGCAGCATTTTTCCCGTTGCAGGCAAGACAAGACTTGTGAGGCCAAAATCGTGCCCAAAACGCTTTTTCACACCCAACGCCCGTTCCCTCCGCCCCCCTGGGAAACCGGCGAGCCGGTTATCGTGTCGCTGAACCGCATTGCCGACTATCTGGCTCACCACAACGCCAGGGTGGTGGATGTGCGCCGCCCCCGTTACGGTCAGCCCCGTTTCGTGGTCGTGGCAATGCCACAGCAGGGCAAAGGGCAAAAGGCATCGGATTGATGTAGAAAGGAGTGTTTCCATGCTCGCTGCTGTGAAAGTGGAAACCCACGCTGTGCAATTCAAAGACGAACAGGACGCCCGGCGTTTCGTCCGGGTTATCCGCCGCAAAGGATGGAATGCCCGCCGCAAGGGGCGGGAGGTCTATGTTGTCATTAGCGACGAGATTTCCCTCGACTTGCTTGTGCAACAGTGGGCCGTGCGTTCCCGGCGGTCGCCGCGCTATGACGGTTACACCATCGTGGTGTAGGGCGATGGAATACGCAGAACGCCATGCAAAATTCCCAAATACCGTCGTCGTGTCGTATCCCTTCCGGTGGGGAGGTCATATTTCCGACCGGCGGATGTGGATGGCGGAATTGAACGGCGAGGTGCTGGATTACAGTGCAAAAGAGACGCTGATAAACGACGCATTGCAATCCGGTTTTCCCGTTGTTGTCCTGCGTATTCACCGGGACGGAACAGCATCGATTATGCGCCACCTGACACCGTGTGCAGCGGACTCACCTTGCCGGGCGGCTGGAGGTGGGGCATGAGAGTGCCCGAAACATATAACCGCATCATCCCAACACCTGCTGTACCGGACGCTCTTGCAGAGCGCCGGCAATCTTCACAATAGACGGAGGGAAGACCATGAACAATCAACCCAATATTCTCGGCTTCGACCCCGGCATGGGGGCAATCAAACTGTACAGTTCCAACGGGAGCGTAGAACTCCCGTCGCAGGTGGCTGTAACCACTGGGCCTCGCCTGATGGTGGCCGCGGGCCTGCGACTTTCCCGCAAGCACGTGCCGGAGGTGGAAATCGCCCAAGGCAAATTCCTGGTCGGATCCGGCGCGCATAACCACGGCCAGCCGGTGGAAAATCTGGACTACGACCGGCTGACCGGCAGCCCGGAAATGCACGCCCTGTTCTACGGCGCGCTTTCCCAGTACCAGGACTTGCCCGACACCCTGGATACCGTCGTCGTAGGGCTGCCGCTGGAAACCCTGTCCGGGGAAGACGCCCGCCGCAACGCCAAAGCCGTGCGACGCTGGCTGCGGGGTACGCACACCTGGACGGTGGACGGCGAGGCGCACAGCGTCGAAATCAAGGACGTGACGATTACCCCCCAGCCGGTGGGAGCATTGTTCGACTATGTGCTGGACGAAGACGCCAACTTCGTGCCTGGACGTAAGAAAGCGTTGCTGGCCGAAGTAGGCGTGGTATCCATCGGCTTCAACACGATTGAATTGCTGGTCATCCGCAACCGCACGCCCGCCGACCGCCTGACCGCCGGGCGCACGTTGGGCGTGCGCCGCCTGCTGGAACTGGCCGACGGCGAAGGCGTATACACCCTGGGTGAACTGGATGACATGCTGCGGCGGGGGCGATTGGATGTTCGCAACGCGCTTTCCGTGTGGGAGCGCGAGGTCATGGGCGCCATCGAAAAGAAATGGGCGCGGGTGTACCGCAAATTCGAGAAGGTCATCATCGTGGGCGGCGGGGCGGTGCTGCTGCAAAATGCCCTGGTGAACCGCTTTGGCGGCAAGGCTTTCGTGCCAGCCAACCCCGTCATCGCCACCGCCCGCGGGCTTTACAAAATCGGCTTGATGAAAGCGCGCAAGCGATAGGGAGCAGCGCAATGCCTCGTGGTCGCCCCCGCAAAGACACCGTACGTATCGACGTCACCTTCCGGCTGGACCCGGAACTGGACGCCGAGTTTCTGGCGTGGCTGCAATCGCTTCCCAAAGGGCAGCGACCGGCCAGGCTCAAACGGCTGTTCTACATGGGCAGGAACGCCCTTGATGTGATGGACGAGGGCGACCACGAGGTCGAGGAAGCCGCAGAAGACATCCTCGGCGCATGGGAGTTTTGAGCATGAGCGACGGCAAAGTGAAAGTTCCCCTCGACCGCGCCAGGCGGATAGCCGATGATTTCGTCTCGGCCATTCACCCGTTCTGTGAGCGGGTGGAGATTGCCGGGAGCATTCGGCGCGGCGAGGCGATGGTGGGGGATGTAGAAATCGTGGTAGAGCCGTCGACGCGCACCGTGCAGGGGCTTTTTGGCCCCATGCAGGAAAATGCCTTGCTTTCGTTTCCGTGGCGCGCGTGGGGGAGGATGGAACGCGGCGGCGACCGCTACAAACGTATTTTGAGGGCTGACGGTGTGGCTATTGACGTCTTCATCGTGCTCCCGCCAGCCCAATTTGGCGTCATCCACCTCATCCGCACCGGTCCGAGAGGGTTCAGTCAATGGCTTGTGACCCCGCGCAGGCGGGGTGGGGGATTGCCGTCTTATCTCAAAGTGAGGGAGGGGGCAATCTGGCACGGCCAGGAAATTATCCCCACGCCGACCGAGGAAGACGTCTTCCGCGTGTTGGGGATAGATTACATCCCACCCTCGGAACGCAAAGCGTTCTGGGGCGTCATCAAACTGGAGGACAGGGTATGAGCATCTCGCGTCCAGCCCTGCGTTATTACGGCGGTAAATGGCGTTTGGCTCCCTGGATCATCTCTCATTTCCCCCGGCACGCGGAGTACGTGGAGCCTTTCGCCGGTGCGCTGTCTGTGCTCTTGCAAAAACAGCCTGCACCGCTGGAAGTTGCCAATGACATTGAAGGGCGTGTGGTCAATTTCTTCCAGGTGTTACGGGAACAACCGGATGAACTGGTACGGCTCATCCGACTCACGCCCTGGCACGAGGGGGAGTACATGAAAGCCTATGAACCGTCCAATGCTCCGTTGGAAGACGCGAGACGCTTCTGGACGGTATGTTGGATGTCCTATCAGGGCGGCCCGGGCAAGGGAACGGGTAAACAAAGCGGTTTTCGTTTCTCTACGGCATTTCACAAACGTCCCTCACATGTCACCGATGGTATCAGGGTGGAGCATCTGTATCTCATCGCTGCGCGGCTGAAGGAAGTGCAATTCCTTCAACGTGACGGCATAGAGGTCATTCGGGCATTTGCAAGCAACCCCAACACCTTGTTTTATGTCGATCCGCCTTATCCCCTGAACAGCCGTTCCAACCGGCGCGGATACACCCATGACGCCCATGAGGATTTGTTTCCTGCTTTATGGGGAGCGCTGTTCATGGTTCAAGGGTTTGTGGTCGTCTCCGGCTATCCTCATCCGGTTTATGACGTTTTGGAGGAGGCCGGATGGCGGCGCGAAGAAACTTCATCGGTAACCACTTCGGGGAACCCGAAGACGGAATGCGTTTGGCTTTCCCCGAAGACGGTAAAAGCGCTGGAAAGAGAGCGACTGCCATTATTCGCTTTTCAGGAGAGCACTGCAAATGCGCCGCTTCGTGCTGGTGCGTAACCGCGACGTGTCCGGTGTTTCGGGTACCGGCATTGTGGCCGAAGGCGTGGTGTTCGGCGATGGCCGCGTGGCCATGCGCTGGCTTACCAACGGCATCCACGCCATCGTCATCCACGAATGCGTGGAGCACGTCTTGAAAATCCACGGGCACGGTGGGAAGACCGTGTTGCGGTGGGTGGATAACAGTACGGATAGATAACAGCAAGAGAGATAAATGTTGTTTCAGGCTGGCTATTTGCCAAGGAGAGTACATGATGGGCGAACAGCGTTTTAGCGTGATACCCATTCGAGCGGTGACTGACAAGAGTATGCCAGCCCCCGTGTTTCGCACTTTGTCGGCTTTGGGTTTGTTCGCCGATAAAAACGGTTGGTGCTACCCCTCCCTCCGCACCTTATCAGAAGTTTTGGGGGTTAGCCGCTCGGCAATAAGCCGTCATATCAAATGGCTGGCGGAGCACGGCTACTTGAACGTAGTGCCCCAATACAACGCAGACGGGAGTAGGAGGACTAACCTAATTCAAGTGCGCTTTGACTACCCGCCGGAAGGTACAGTGGAAGCGACGCCGGAACCGGAAACGGGGGATGAAGCCCCCGAACCTTCAGCGAAAGAGCCGTCCAAAGCAAACAGGGACGGCCACCCTGAACCTCCGGAGGATGTGCCTGTCTCGGAGGAAGAACCCCCCGACGTAGAACCTGTGAGAGAGGGGGTGTTTCGCCCAGTGCAACAGGGTGTTTCGCCCAGTGCAACAGGGGGTGTTTCGCCCAGCGAAACAGGTGTTGCACTTAAGGGTGCAACGGGTGTTGCACTTAAGGGTGCAACGTTAACGCCCCAATTAACACCCCAATTAACACAACGTGTTAAAACAACAACAGCAACAACAACAGCAACAA
>JALVOR010000192.1 GCA_027026295.1 Anaerolineales bacterium
CCTTGCCCGCCTGCCCGACCTGCTGCTCATCGACGGCGGCAAGGGGCAACTGGCGCGGGCGCTCAAGGTGCTCGCCCAGTTTGGGCTGGAAGAGCGCATCTTCGCCATCGGCCTGGCCAAGCGGGAGGAAGCAATCTACCTGCCGGGACGCGCCGAACCCCTGCGCCTGCCCCGCAACCACCCGGGGCTGTTCCTGCTACAGCGGGTGCGCGACGAAGCCCACCGCTTTGCCATCACCGCCAACCGCGGGCGGCGGGTACGCGAGGGGTTGGCTTCCACCTTAGAGGCCATCCCCGGCGTGGGGCCGAAGCGGCGGCAGGCGCTGCTGCAGCGTTTCGGCTCGGTGGCGGCCATCCGCGCCGCGGCGGTGGAAGAAATCGCCGCGGTGCCCGGCATCAGCCGCAAACTGGCCGCCGTCGTCAAAGACGCTTTGGGGGAATAGGTGTAAAATTACCATTGAGGTGACCCCCATGCCAAAACTGCCCAAAACTGTGTGGATTGTGGACGACGACCGAGAAATGGCAGAAGCCATCGGCCTGCTGGTCAACTTACTGGGCTGGGAGCGGCGTATTTTTTACTCAGGGAAAGCCGCCGGCAAAGCCCTGCTGACCGAACCGCCCCCTACCGTAATTTTGCTCGACCTGAACATGCCCGTGGTGCCTGGCGACGAATTCCTGAAATTCGTGCGCAGCCGCCGCCAGTGGGAGGCCGTGCGCGTTTTCATGCTCACTTCGGAATTCGCCGAAACCGAGCGCGAGCGGCTGCTGACGTTAGGGGCAGATGGTTACCTGACAAAGCCGGTCACACTGGAAGAACTGGAAGAAGCATTGGCAGGAATTTAGGTCTGCTTTTCCCTCCTGACGAAAACACCCCCGCGCCTTGTGCGGGGGTGTCATTGTTTCTGGCAGGTCAAAAACCGTTACAGGGTCGCCCAGAAATCCCGCAGCGCGCCAGCCACCGTGTGGGGGGCTTCCACCGTGGTGAAATGCCCGCTCTTGGGCACCACCAGCAGCCGGGCGTCGGGAATGCCCTCCGCCAGTTCGCGAGCGCGTGCCGGCGAGGTTACGACGTCCTCCTCGCCCACAATGACCAGCGCGGGGGCAGCAATTTCGCCCAGCCGTTCCATCAGGTCGGGGCGGGTGAAGACCGCCTCTGCCGTCCAGTGCAGCCCTTCGCCGTTGATTTGCAGGAAATCTTCCCGAAAACGGGCAATGGCTTCACCGCGCCTGGCGCGGCTGGTTTCGCTGAAGAACAACCCCACCAGGCGGTCAACCACCGCCGCCGCGTGCCCAGCGCGCACTGCGCCCACCAGTTGGCGGTAAGCCGTCAGGCGCTCGGAGGCTTCGGGGCGCGCCGACCCACCGATGAGGGTCAGCGAGCGCAGCGCCTCAGGGTGTGCCAGCGCCATCAGCGGCCCCATCATCGCCCCCATGGAATGCCCAACGTAATGCACCGGCCCCACGCCCAACTGCTTGACCAGTTGGTAAAGGTCTTCCGCCATGTCGGCCAGCCCATAGGGTTCAGCAGGGAAGCCGGTTTGCCCGTGGCCGCGCTGGTCGGGCAAAATCAGGCGATAGCCGTCCAGGTGCTGGGCAACGGCATCGTAGTCGTGGTGATTCCAGGTGAGGCAATGAGCGAACAACACAGGTTCTCCCTCGCCCCGGATTTCGTAGGCGTAGGGAATATCGCGAATGGTAATCGTTTGCATCGAGTTCCTCCTGAAAAAGAAGCCATTTATCGGCAAGAAAGCGCCATCTATGCTCCATTATAGAACACCTTGGGCATTCGTGCAGCGCCCTGGCAAGGAGGAACCGAAGCAGGTTTTCCAAAAACCGTGCGCGTCCGCGCTATCCGTGTCATCCGTGCTCTATTTCCCCCACCACCACCGCCGCCGCACAGCCGCGTGAATGGCTCAGGCTGATAGCCCATGCAGCAATGCCCAACGCCACGGCCTGCCGGGCGGCTTCCCCGTGGAGGCGCAAGTGCGGCGCACCCTGATCATCGTTCACCACCTCGATATCCACCCAGCGCACCGCACCGATGCCAGTACCCAAGGCTTTGGCAACCGCTTCCTTGGCAGCAAAGCGCGCCGCCAACGAAGCCACCCGCCCGCCGCATTGCTCGCGCTCCAGCGGGGTAAAAACGCGCTGCAACAGCCGCTCGCCGTGGCGGGCAACGGCCTGGGCAAAGCGGTCGATTTCCACAAGGTCAATGCCGGCGCGTAGCATAAGGCGATGATACCACAGGCGGGCTTGTAGTACAATTTCGCCATGCCTTGGCATTTGGGAACCCCCGCGCTACAACGCGCCCTTCGCTGCCTGCCCCTGCCGGCGTGGCGTTTTTACCCCCGCACGGGCTCGACCAACGACGAAGCCCTTGCCTGGGCTGACCGCGGCGCGCCGGAAGGCTGTCTAGTGCTCGCCGAAGAACAAACCCGCGGCCGGGGGCGGCAGGGCAACCGCTGGTGGTCGCACCCCGAAGCGGCGCTTACCTTCACGCTCATCGCCCGCCCGCTGCCCCACGAAACAGCACACCTGCTCCGCTTCACCGCCTGGGCTGCCGTGGCGTTAGCAGAAACCCTCGCCGCCGCCCACGGCCTGCCCGCCGAGGTGAAATGGCCGAACGATGTGCTGGTGAAGGGGCGCAAGGTCGCCGGGGTGCTCGCCGAGGCAGTATGGGAAAACGACCGCGCCACAGCCGTGGTGGTCGGTGTTGGCGTGAACCTTGCACCTGAAAGCGTGCCGCCGCCCGAGATGGTGGATTTCCCTGCAGGCAGCCTTGCCGATGCCCTGGGGCACACGCCACCCCGCTGGCCGCTGCTGGCCGATTTCCTGTGGCGCATGCTGCACTGGCGTTATCGCCTGCACACTACGGCGTTCTTGCAAGCCTGGGAAAGCCGCCTGGCCTACCGCGGGCGTACGGTGCGGGCAAACCGTCTGATGGGCGTGCTGCTGGGGCTGGATGCCCGCGGCGGCCTGCGCCTGCGGCTTCCTGACGGCGAAGTGCGCACTGTTTTTTCCCTCAAAGAACACCTCAGGGCGGTTGACAGTCGCAACGATTTCACCTAAACTTAGGGTAGTCTGGAAACGGGCATTCCGAGGAGGCCATGATGTTAGATGATTTCCGTGATGCTGGCGATTTCGTCGAAGAAGAAGAAAAAGACGCAGCCTACGACGAAGAATCTTTTGATGGCGAAGAAAGCAGCGAAGACGAGAGCCTTGCAGCAAGTGATGATTTGATGTTCGGAATGACACCTACCCAGCGGTTCGTGCTGGTGGTGTTGTTCTTTCTTTCCATGTGCCTGTTAGGCACATTTTGCCTGCTGGTAACCGAAAAAATCGCCCTGCCGCTCTATTGAGCCGCGCTCTCTCCGCCCCAAGTAACCGTTCAGCCCGCCTGCAGTGAGCACTCAGAAGCGCAAAAAACAGGTCGCCAAGGCCGCCAAGAAGGTAAAGAACGCAAAAGACATTGTTTGGCAGGGTATTACCTCGGACGCTACGAATTGATGAAGTAACGCTTCACGAGTTGCCTTATTTCTGTGTCTTCTGTGCTAATCTGTGAAATCTGTGGTTTCTCCCCCCCAGGGCTGAGCAGTTACCGCCAAAACAGAACCCGCCGAAGAGGCGGGTTTTGGCGTTTCAGGGCGTCGCGGTGTTCATCCACTCAAGCACGGCCTGCAAACCGTCGTGCAGCGAGGTTTGCGGACGGAAGCCCAGCAGGCGCTCGGCTTTGCCGGGGTCACCCACCGAGCGGTAAATGTCACCCGGGCGCGGCGGGGCAAATTCCGGCGGGGGCGCCTGGGGCAAAATTTCCCGCAGGGTAGCAATCAATGCCAGCAGGGAAACCTCGCTGCCGGTGCAAATGTTGATGGCTTCCCCGTTGGCGGCATCGCTTTCAGCAGCGCGCAGGTTGGCCTCGGCAACATCGCCCACAAAGACAAAATCGCGCCGCTGCCCGCCATCACCGAAAATTGTAGGCGGCTGCCCGGCCAACATGCGGCGCGCAAAAATCGGGATGGCGGCGGCATAGGGGCTATCGGGGCGCTGCCGCGGGCCATAGACGTTGAAATAGCGCAGCGCCACCACCGGCAGCCCAAAAGCCACAGTGTAAAGGCGGGCATAGAGTTCGGTGGCGGCTTTGGTGGCAGCATAAGGGGAAAGCGGGCGCGGCGGCAGGGTTTCCTTCAGCGGGAAGTCATCAGCATCGCCATAAACCGCCGCGCTGGAAGCCAGCACCACCTTTTCCACCCCGGCGCGGCGCGCTGCCTCTAACAAGCCCGCTGTGCCCCCATCGTTGATCTGGTGGCATGTCATGGGGTCTTCCATGGAAGCAGGCACCGAAACAAAAGCGGCCTCGTGGAAAACCAGCGTCACGCCGCGCACGGCCTCCTGCACCGCGGCGGGGTCGCGCAGGTCGCCTTCCAGCACTTCGAGGCGCGCCGTGTCAAAGCCCGCCAGGTTTTCCCGCTTGCCGCTGGAAAAATCGTCCAGCACCCGCACGCGAAAACCGCGCCGCAGCAGAGCGTGCACAATGTGCGAGCCGATAAAGCCCGCGCCGCCCGTAACCAACGCCCTGGCGCTCACCGCCCCCTGCCCCCCAAGACCGTGCCCAAAGTCCGCAGAATGATGACGAAATCGAACAGCAGGTTGCGGTGTTTGATGTAGTAGAGATCGTATTCCAGTTTGATTTCGGTGTCGCGCACCGAGGCCACATAGCCGTAATTGACCTGCGCCCAGCCGGTTACACCGGGCTTGACCAGCAGCCGCGCCCGATAAAAGGGAATGCGTTTTTCCAGATCGGCAATCAGGGCGGGCTGTTCGGGGCGCGGCCCCACCAGGCTCATGTCGCCGCGTAGCACGTTGACGAACTGCGGGAATTCATCGAGGTGGGTCTTGCGCAGGAAACTGCCCAACATCGTGATACGATGGGCGTCGTCGTCCGCCCACTTGCCCTGTTCTTCTTCGGGCGGTGCAGGGCGCATGGTGCGAAACTTGAGCATGGTAAAAGGCTGCCCGCCGCGCCCGGAGCGTGTCTGGCGGAAGAAAACGGGGAAGCCGCTCTCAATGAGAATGACCAACCCCACCAGTGGCAGCATGAGCAGCAATATCAAAACGCCCAACAGCCCGCCGAAAATATCCAACGCCCGTTTACCAATGCGGTAGAACGTGCTCACCCGCGCTGCATCCACAAAGGAATGAATGAGCCAATCCGCGTCGAGGTGGTGAATGGGTACACGCTCCAGCAATTCTTCGTAAACGGCAGCCATGGTCGCGATTTCCACCCCCTGCTCTTGGGCATCGAGCAACGCCTGGAACATTCGCCCGTTCATTTCGCCGCTAATGGCGACAATGATGTCCGAAACGGCTTCCCGCTGCACGATTTCCAGCAATTGCCCGCTGCCGCCAAGCACGGTTTCCCCTTCGAGCACATTGTGCCATTTCTTCTCGTCGTCGTCAATCAGCCCCACGACATAAAAAGGCGGCGGCCAAAGGCCATGAATGGCTTGCAAAATCGCCTTACCAGCCTTGCCCGCCCCCACAACCAGCACCCGCCGCATGAAGCGCGGCGCGGTAAAGACGTGAATGTAGACATACCGCCACAACAACGTGTAACCACTGGCAGCGATGAAAAACACTGCCACGCCCTTACGGGGCAGGGAACGCGGCGGCGCAGTGAAATACAGCACCAGGTAGAGAATCAGCCCAACAGCGGCAGCCATGACCACGCCGCGGACGGTTTCCCCCCAGCGGCTGGCTTTCTTTGGCGTGTAAAGTTCCACCAACAAGAGCAGCCACACCACGGGCAAGAGGTGAAACCAAAGCGGCAGTTCGGCAATATAAGCCCGGCTGGGCAAGGCAAGCACCCACTGCCCACCTGCCCACCAGAAATACACAGCCGTCAGCCATGCCATCAGCACGGCGATGACATCGCCAAAGAGCAACAGGGTGCGGCGCTCGGCAGGGCGCAAGCGCCAGCGTGATGTGCGGGGGACAAATTCCGTAGGAGGCATGAGTCACTCGTGGTCAAGGCGTCGAGGTTTGGGTGGGCGCAACAAGCCCCACAGCAGGCCGCTGCCCCAACTCAGGTGCATGGCAGCGACGGCAAGGGGCAACCCCACCACTAAGGGCACAAAGCGTTGTTTGAACGCCGCATGGAAACCGGCAGCAAGCAACACCAGCGCGTAGAGGGAAACCTGCAAAGCCAGCAGCCAGCGCGCGAGCAGCCAGAACGGGCTGAGCAGTCCCAGCACGACCAACCCAAGCACAAACAGCGGCGGCAATGCCTGCCGCCAGCGCATGGTATGAGGATAACGGCGCAGCATTTGGGCTTTCCAGTAGCCATAGCGCCAGTATTGCCTGACAAGCGCCCGCAGCGTGGGGCGGGCAAAATACACCGACCGAATGACCGGGTCGAGCCACACTGTGCCGCCGGATTCCCGAATGCGGGTGTTGAATTCGTAATCTTCGTTGGTGAGCAAACTTTCGTCAAAGCCACCGATGCGTGCGATCAGGCTGCGGCGGAAAGCGCCGAAGGGCACAGTATCTACCGCAGCGGCGGTGGAAGCATAGCGGTAACGGGCATCGCCCACACCAAGGCGGTGCGCCGCGGCAGCCGCAATGCTGCGTGCAATCCAACCCTTGCCGCCCGGGTGAATTTGCCACACGCCGCCCACGTTGTCGCCGCGTCCGGCTTCCAGCGCCGCCACACTGCGGGCAATGTAATCGGGCGCGGGCACCGAATGGGCATCAAGGCGCACGATGATGTCGCCTTCGGCAGCGGCTATGGCAAGGTTGAGCGCTGCGGGAATGATGCGCTTGGGGTTGTCCACCACCTTGACAACCAAATCGGGATGCTGTGCTCGCCACGCTGCAATGGCTTCGCGCGTGCCATCAGTAGAAAGCCCATCGGCAATCACAACTTCCATTGCCTCGCGGGGGAAGGTTTGGGCATACAGCGCGTCCAACAGCAGCCCGATGGTGGACTGCTCATTGTAACATGGGACGATGACGGAAACGGTGGGCATGGGGGGGAAAGTCAGGTAGTCTGATAGTCAGGTAGTCTGATAGTCGGGTAGTCGGGTGGTCAGGTAGTCAGGCAATCACGGCGGCCCGACTATACGACCATGCGACTATCCGACTAAACGACTAACCGACTACGGGCGCAGTTTTACCACAAACACGCTGCCCTTGCCAGGGATACTGTGGGCAGTAATGTCGCCGCCGTGGGCACGGACGATTTCGCCGGCAATGGCAAGCCCCAATCCGGCATTTTCGCCACCGCTGCGGGCTTTGTCGCCGCGGTAAAAACGCTCGAAAATGTGGGGCAAAACTTCGGGGGGAATGCCGCTGCCGGTGTCTTCGACGCGGACTTCGATGCCCGAAGCGGTACGGCTGGCTTGCAGGCGCACCTCACCGCCGGGCGGGGTATGCTTCAAAGCGTTGTCGAGCAAGTTGGTGAACACTTGAGCCAGCCGGTCGGCATCGCCGCGCAGGGTCAGGTCGCCCTCGCTTTCCAGGGCAAGATGAATTTGCGCCTGCTGCGCCTGGGGCTGGAAGCGTGTCAACACCGATTGCAGCAACACCGCCAGGTCAAGGGGCTCCCGCTGCAGATCGGCGGTGCCGGCATCCAAACGCGCCAGATCCAGCAAAGTTACGACCAGGCGGTGCATCCGCGCGGCTTCGGCGGTGATGACCTCGGCTGCTTTCCGGGCGGCTTCGGGGCTGCGCGCGGTGCCGTCGATGATGGCCTGGGCGAACCCCTGAATGGAAGTCAAGGGCGTCTTGAGTTCGTGGGAAACGTTGGCAACGAACTCCCGCTGGGAACGCTGTGACGCCTCGACGCGACGCGCCATATCGTTGAAAGCCCGCGCGAGGACGCGGGTCTCCCGCGGGCCCTTTTCGGGCACCGGCTGATATTGCCCTTTGGCGAGCGCGCGGGCAGCCTCGGCAGTGTGGCGCAGGGGATGAACAACCCACTGGCTCAGCCACCATGCCAGCACCAGCGCCATGAGGATGGCCAGCAAACCCGCTTCGGTCAATGGCAGCAGCCATTCCCTTGCCGTGAAAAGCAGCAACCTCAGGCGGGAAGGCAAGCGGTGGGCCACGACCACCCACACATTGCCGGGCATCATACGGGCGGAATACACCCAAGTATGCCCTTCGGCATCGCGAACGTGGCCGCGCTGCGGCAAAATCCCCTCCAACGGCGGCAAGGGCAGGGGGTGTGCACCATGAGCCGTGTCATAGTGCACCTTGCCGTCGCGAGCGAGCACCAGCACACGCGCATCCAGCACCTCGGCCAGCCGGTCGCTTTCCCGCTTGAGGGCAGTCTGCCATTGTTCTGGCGGGCGGGAAGCCAGCCGCCGCTGCATGATTTGCAAGGCGATGCCCTGCTGAGCATACCACTGACGATAGAAAAGGGGATTGCCGATCAGAAAAATTGCCAGCGCCAACGCCGCCACCGTGAGGGTGGCAAGAATGACAGCAAGGTAAGTCAGAAAAAGGCGCGAGCGCAAAGAGGCAAACATTTAAACCACAAGTTTGTAACCAACGCCAATGACGGTTTCGATGCGAACGTCGCTGTGGGCAAGTTTCTTCCGCAGGTGGACAACGTGAACGTCTACCGTGCGGGTTTGCCCCACGTACTCGTAGCCCCACGCCAGCCGCAAAAGTTGCTCGCGAGTGAGCACCTGCCCGCGGTGCTGCGCAAATACCCACAGCAGGTCAAATTCCTGAGTGCGTAAAGGCACTCGCTCGCCGTTGACCGTCACTTCGCGGGCAGCCGGGTCAATGCGCGTATTGCCCAACCGCAACGGCTGCTGCACAGCCTGGGCGCTGAAACGCTCCTGCCGCCGCAACAATGCCTTCACACGGGCAACCAGTTCCCGCGGGTTGAAGGGCTTGGTAAGATAATCGTCCGCGCCGAGTTCCAGCCCAAGAATTTTGTCATAATCGTCATCACGGGCGGTGAGCATGATGATGGGCACCGGATTGTCTTCAGCGCGCAGGCGTCGACAAACCTCCAACCCATCTACCTTGGGCAACATGATATCGAGCACCACGGCTTTGGGTGCAAGGGAAGCCACCGCTTGCAACGCGCCTTCGCCATCGCTCACACTGTGCACAGCAAAACCCTCCCGCTCCAGATACATCCGAACCAGTTGGGTAATGTGCGGTTCATCGTCCACAACGAGGACAAGGGGCTGGTCGGCCACGGGTTACGCCTCGACGCAGGCTACCGCCTCGATTTCCACGGCAACGCCCTTGGGCAACGCAGCGGCTTGCACTGCCGAGCGCGCCGGATAATCAGCAGTAAAGAATTCAGCATACACGCCGTTCATTTTGGCAAAATCGTTGATATCGCGCAGGAACACCGTCGTTTTGACGACGTCGTCCAGCGAAGCGCCCGCGGCTTCCAGAATGTGCTTGAGGTTGGTGAGCGCCTGGCGGGTTTCGGCCTCCACCCCGCCGGAGACCACTTCGCCGGTGGCAGGGTCGATGCCAATCTGCCCGGCGGTATAAACGAAATTTCCCACCCGCACGGCGGCAGAATAGGGGCCAATGGCTTTGGGGGCCTTATCGGTTGCAACGATTTGCTTGCTCATGGAAACCTCCTGGAATACGGGAAATGCGCCTTGCATCACGTCTGGGTCGATCTCATCAACAGGGCAATGAAGCGATGGTTCAACCGCCTCACTCGCCCAGCCAAAGCGTTGAAGTCTGTTGTGTCCCAGTCGTCGGCAGAAACCGTTTGACCAATCTGGGCAAGCACCTGTTGGGCTTCTTCACGGTAATAATGAGGCAGTTCGTGGCTGGCAAGCAAAGCACGAAGCAAACCGGCTGCTTCGTCACGATGCCCAATCTGAAGCCACACACGGGCAATCGTCACCATGGCAATCAACATATTCGGGAAAGCACCGCTGCGGTGGGCATAGCGAATGGCATCGTCAAGGAAAGTGAGTGCTTCCAATGGTTTGTTGAGCGCCTCCTTCACCCGCCCAATGCTGTCCATAATCGAAGCCGTGAGGCTGGGAACCTTTTGAGGATCTGGCAACTCGGCAAAGGCATCTTCCAGCATTTGCTCAGCCTCAACGTATTCACCTTGCTCCCACGCCAGATTGCCCAGGTTGTTCAACAACATGGCTACTGCTGCCGGTTTCTGTGTTTGGGAAGCCAGCACAAGCGCCTCCCGAAACTGTTTCTCTGCCTCAGCATAGTCCCCCATATTGTAAGCCAATACACCCAACGCGTTATGAGCGCTGAAGAGAAAGTGGGAAACACCCAAATGCTCATAAATGCTGCAAGCCTGCACCATCAGCAGGCGCGCCTGTTCATAAGCACCGCGCACCGTCAACACTCGCCCCTGCACGTAAAGCAAATACGCCTGATAGATCAACGGCAAGAAAGGCAACATACGGCGCTGCACCCGCTGCAACACATGCAGGGCAGTATCGTATTCACCCAAGTGGAAGTAAAACTCCGCCTTGCTGATTTCCAGAAACGCCCGCAAGGCAAAATAAGAAGCATCCCGCTGGGAAACAGGGTACTTTTGCAAGGCTTTAATGCTGTCGGTTATCAGCACACGGGCTTCCACAAAGCGATTGAGGTCGCCTAACGAAAAGATCAACCATGGAATGGCTGACATCAACAAAGCAACCTGCTGGTTCGCAAGCGCCCAATGCCACGCCGCCAATGTATCCAGCAAATACTTCTCGTCCAGCACAAAACTCCAACGGCGGGTCTCGGTATTAGCCCCCTGCTGCTGCGGCAAGCGCTGAAGATACCATTCAGCGTGACGGCGGCGACTTTCTTGCTCAACTTCCTGAAAGTTGTCACAATGCTGACGGGCCAGATGCTGCAACAGCGGATGCGTATAGAACCTGCCTTTCTCATCGCGCCGAACATAGGCCTTGGAAGCCAACGCATCCAGGAAGAAAGGGGAAGCACCCGCCACGTAGCGAGCGCCTTCATAGCAAAAACTGCCGCGAAAAAGGGAAAGCCGGGCAATCTGTTTCTGCTCATGGGGGGAAAGCAGTTCCCAGAATGTATCCAAAACAGATTCCAGCGAGCGGACGCTATCTTCGCTCGATTGCAAACGCCGCAAAATGCCTTCCGGCGTAAACGTGGTGCTCCATGCCGAGACAATATTGATCGCCATCGGCACGCCCCCCACCCAACGGCAAATATCTTCGATGGTCTGAATCGTCAGCGGGTCGTGTTGCAAAGTCACGCCACTTTGGGTTGCGCCATAGATGAACATCTGCGCGGCGGGCGAAGGGGAGCGCTTCCTGTCCTGCGTATCCAGCCCCGCAAGTATGAAAGGATGCTCCAAGGGGTGATGCAATCGCTGCCGGGAACTGACCACAATCCGGTTTTGGGGTGCCGCGCTGAGCAACGCGCCCACAACAGACGCCGCACTGTCCACTTCCGCCAATCCATCCAGCACCAGCATCACGCGATGTCGCTTCAAATAAGCAATAACCTGCTCCAGCGGCTCCCTGTCAGGGTGAAGCGTCAGGTGGAACGTCTGCGCCAGCAACAAGGGCAAACGCCGGAATACCGTCCGCTCCAGCGAAACGAAATACAGGCCATCACCAAACTCGTCCTCGCTTTCCAGTACCAGTTGTTGCAGAAGGCGCGTCTTGCCCACACCGCTGGTACCCGTCACCGTAACCAGCGAATGCTGCCTAATGGCCTGTCGCAGGGCATGAAGATCGCGGTTGCGCCCGATCAACGGCGGCAGGTCGTTCGCTACCCCCACCCGCGGTGGGGCAGGTGGTTGCAATTGCACACCATACGAATCCCAGTTTTGAGGCGGGAACCATTGCCACTGCCCATTCGGGGAAGGCTGCAGGAACCCTTCCTGCACCAACGCTTTCAGTGTAGGCGAAATGAGGTCGGGCAGTCCCTCGGTGTATTCCCAAATCCATCGCACGCACTCATGCGGCGCCTCCCAGCGCAGGGCATGCCGCAGCCACGCCTCGACCTCATGCAGATCCAGCGGGGGCAGCGTGAGATGAGCGAAGAAAGGCGCGCGAAAAGAAACCTGCGGCTTGGTCGTGGACGAATAAATCAGGGCAAACCGCTTGTACCGCCGGGAGTTGGAAAGCAGCCTCTGGATGATCTCCGCGGAAGCCTTGTCCAGCCACTCGGCGTTGGCAAGCAAAAGCATGACACCTTTGTAAGAAGGCGCAGATTCGACCAGCCTGTCCAAAAGACTGCACACATCCTCAGCGGTTTCCGGGGGGCGATAATCATCCGCAGCGAGGACGTTTTCCAACGCCCGGTCGAGCACGCCGAAATACCGCAAATGCAGCGCCGGTGTGGCTTCTGCAGCGAGCACGACATAGTTTTGCAAATTTGCGATCGCTTGCGCCTGCTCAATGAAACTGCTTGCACCCCCATATTGCATGCTGTGAATGCGAATGATGCCGCTATCATAGTTCAGCATCTCGGTCATGTGGTGATACAACTGCGCCAGTTGTTCCCGCTGGCCAACAGGACGGCGCGGCACGGTAATCCGGTCTGCTGTGGAAAAATGATCGGTAGCCACTACCCGATGGCCGCCGCCGTTTTTGGCAAAGTAATGGCGGTTGTCCGCGATCTGCAACAGATCCTCTACGTTTCCCGCATCGCCAGGGGCAACAGCAACGCCAATGCTCAAACGCAGATGCAATGGGTAAGAGCGCGAAACCACCCTCTCGCGAAAAGCCTGCAGAATTTCCGCGGCAATGCTCCGCGCACTTTCCCTGTTGGTATATGGAAGCACAACGAGAAACTCATCGCCGCCATAGCGAACCACTTCCCCCTTCTTGCCCACAATTTCCTTCAGCGTTCGGGCAACGAACTTCAACGCCTCATCGCCCACCGCATGGCCAAAAGCATCATTGATACTCTTGAAGTGATCAACATCAAGGAACAGCACAGCCACGGGGGCCGCGGAGCGTTCCTGCAACGTTGCCTGCAGGAAATCCTCACCCGAGGGACGTGACAATACCCCCGTCAGTGCATCAAACTGCGCTTGCTGTGAGGAAACCACAAACCACCCTCTTGAGAAAAAAACAACGTGGAACCGTTACTCGAAATCGAGCAGTTTGACAATATCCTGCAATGCTTCGCGGAACACAGCGTCCATAACTTCCGCCGACGCCTCATAGGAACCGCCAAACGAACCATCGCCGTACACCCCGCGGGCTTCCTGCGCACCCAACAGCCCTGGGACGCGGGGCGGGGCTTTGTATTCCTGGGGGATTTCGGCGACTTTGGTGAAAGGGAAGGCTTCCAGCCAGTTGGCATGGGCAGGCTGCAAACCGTGCTTTTCGGCTACCCGCTTGACCGTGTCGGAAAGCCACCAATCGTACCATGCCAGCCGCAGGTCGGATAATTGAGAAGCGAGTTCATAAAGCCTGCCGCGTGCCGGAATGTTGCCGCCGTGGCCGTTGAGCACCAGAACACGGCGAAAACCGTAGCCGTACACCGAGCGCACCATATCTTCCACCACATCCAGCAACGTGCTCAACCGCAGGCTGACGGTGCCCGGATAGGCCAGAAAATAGGGTGAAGCGCCAAAGTTGAGCGGCGGCGCAACCAGCACGCCAGTGCGCTCACTGGCAGCATCGGCCAACGCCAGAGGCACTTTAACGTCGGTGGTCAGGCTCAAATAGGCATGTTGTTCACAAGCGCCCAACACCAGCATCAGCCGGTCATCGTGCTCGAGGTAACGTTCCACATCCATCCAGTTCAGATCACCAAAACGCACTACAGGCTCCTCGCTACTGCAACTTTACTAAATTATACCCTCATTCTTGCACATAAATTCGGCTCCTGCGGCAGAGAAAGAATACACAACCAGAGCCGCAACACGGGGCATGAGAGCAGAGTACGAGGCGCCCTCTTCGGCGCTCAGAACCCACCCCTGGGGTGCACAGTGAAAAGGCGGGCAAGGCCGCTATGTGTGAGGGGTGGGCGCGGTGTGGCCTGCAGCCGATGGCGACGCCACCGCGGGCCGCGCGACTTCCTCCGCCAGCCGCCCCAGCAACGACCACGGCCCCGCCCAGGTGATCAGCACGTCTTCGATGTGCCCGCGCAGGTCGTCTTCGCTGTCCACGAAGACCAGTTTGTTGGTCGGCGTGCGGCCGCGCCAGCGGCCTTTCGCCCTTTC
>JALVOR010000193.1:0-11213 GCA_027026295.1 Anaerolineales bacterium
GGTGGAGACATAGCCCTTGATGGCAGCCAGTGGTGTGCGCAGTTCGTGGGAAACCGTCGCCATCAGGCTGGCTTTCATGCGGTCGATTTCCCGGTCGGCGGTGATGTCTTTCCAGATTTGCCCGCGTCCGATGGTAATGCCCTGGGCGTCGGTTACCGAGAACATTTGCACCAGCCACGAAGTGGGGCGCCCGTGCAGGTGCAGGAGCAGTTCGGCTGCGCCTTCTTCTGCGGCGCGGGCAAGGGCGGTTTGGGCGACGGTGGGGTTGGGGGCATGTTGCAAAATGCGTTTTATCACCAGGGTGACTTCCACGCCGCTCATGTCTTGGGGGGTGAGGTCGGCGAGATCGGCCATGTGGCGGTTGGCGTAAAGCACGCGCCCGCTGTGGTCTTCCAGCAAAATGGCGTCGCTCATGGACTGGATGAGGGCTTCCAGGCGGCGGGTTTGTTCCTGCAGGCGGGTGTCGGAACGTTCGAAGAGGGCGGCGTTCTCGATGGCCATGGCGGCGTGGTTGGCAAATGAAGTGAGCAGGTCGATTTCCCGCTGGGTGAAGACGTGGGGGCGGGGGTAATAGACCACCAGTGCCGCCGGCGGGGTGTGCTGGGTTGGCAAAGGCACCGCGAGCACGGCGCGGTAGTTTTCGGCGCGCGCGCGCGGCCGGATGGAGATGGCAGTAGGGTCGGTTTCGGTGTCGCTGATTTGTAGCGGCTCTTGGGCTTTGAGCGCCCGCAGCGCGAGGGAGTTGAACTCATCGCGCCCGATGATCAGCCGCTCGGCGTAAGAAGGGGAAAGCCCGCGGCTGGCGCGCGCCACGAAAGCCTGTTTTTGCTCATCCCAGGCGATGATGGCGCATTTCTCTGCTCCCAGCAGGCGCTCGACTTGCGCCAGAATGCGCGCCAGCACGGTGCGGGAATCCAGCGTGGAGGCTACCGAGGCGCTGGTTTGCAACAGGGTATGGAGTTCCTGCATGCGGCTGGCGATGTCGGCTTCCATGCGGAGCAGGGTGCGGGCGAGATGGCCTACCTGGTCGTGGCGTTTGCTCAAACGCCCTAAGGCCTGTTGCTGGGCGGGGGTGTGAGGCCCTTCCTGACCGATGGCGCGACTGTATTTGGCGAGATTGCCCAACGGGTGCAGCACCTGCAAGGAGAGCACCAGCCAGAACAAAACGCCCGCGGCGAGCACCACGATGAGGGCCAGATGGGTGGTATGACGGAAAGTGTTGACCGTGAGATAAGCGCTTTGGGTAGACTGACCGACGACCACCCCCAACGGTGCTGCAGAAAGGGGAACGTAACCATAGAGCATGGCGTCGCTGCCTTCGCCGACGATGAGCGTGCCTTTGTGTTGTGCTGCCAGGGCGGGCGCCAGGTCGGGGGCGAAATCGGTGATGCTGGTGAGCAGCGTGGTTTTGCCGCGAAAGTTATCGCGCGAGGCGGCAATGATTTGCCCGATGTCGTCCACGATGAAGATGACGAAGTTTTCTTCAGGGTGGCGGTCTCGGGCAACTTCTTCCAACGCCGAACTGAGAAAACTGAGGCGGATGTTTACCCCCACGATGCCGATGAATTCCTCTTGGGCGTTCCACAGGGGCATCACGGCGGTAATCACGCCTTCGCCGGTGGTGGGAGAAATGCGTCCGTGGGAGAAGAAGGGTACGTGGGTGTGCTGGGCTTTTTTGAAGTAGTCCCGGAAGGAGAAATCAATACCCACGGTGGGGGAGCGGACGTTGGTTTCCGGGTAATGATAGAGCATGATGCCCTGGCTGTTCAGACGGTAGACCAGCGCGACCTCGTGGCGGCTGAAGGTGAGCGCCGAAAACAGCGGGCGCATTTCTGCGGGGGTGGCGTGAAGCACAGCGTCCTGTTCGCCCAATGTCTTGACCACGCCCCGAAAACTGCCCAGCGAAAGGTTGGTTTCCTGTGCCACGGCATTGGCCAATGCCAGGTTGGCGGTTTCCACATCGGCGCGCAGGCGGTTGATGGCAAGCCGGTCGAGATAGAGCACGATGCCGACTAAGGGCAGCACGAATGCCATGTAGAACGCCAGCAGCCGAATGCCCAGGTCGCGGCGCAGGGCAATGCGTGGAATTTTGAAGCGTTGGCGAGAGGGTCTCGGGAGGGTCATGGCGGTTGCAAGAGATAAGCGGTGCTGCTTGTAATTTTACATCAGATATGCGCCGAGGTAGGCAACGGTGAGCATTTTCAGGGTTTTACCCAGAAAGCACCAGAAAAGAAAGCGGTAAATGGGCATGCGGGTAGCCCCGGCAGCGATGCCGGCCAGATCCATCAACGGGATGGGCAGATAAGCAAGTACGAAAATGGTCAGGCCGCCGTAGCGTGCCATCCAGGCGCGTATTTGTTCGTAGCGCGACCAGTCGGAAATGACGGCCTTGCCGCTCCAGCCCGCGAGGTAGCCGGTAAGTTCGCCCAAAGCCGCTCCGCTGCCAGCGGCCACGGCAACGCCCCAGGGGTTGAGAATGGCGCCCAGCACATATGGCAGCATCAGGTTGGGTAGGGGCAGGATGACGCTGGCGTTGGCGAGCAGGGAAAACAGGAACAGCCCGGGATAGCCATAGGCTTGCAGGTGGGCAATGTTTTCCCGTTGGGTGTAGACGGCGACGCTGATGACGGTGACGAGCAGCAACCCGGCGGCCTGGGCAAGCCAGGGGCGCAGTTTGTCGCTCAGGTTTTTCACCCCAGTCCTCGCTCCCGCAGCAGCGATTCGATGCGCGCCACCACCATGTCCATTGCTACGCTGTTCAGCCCGCCTTCGGGAATGATGACATCGGCATAGCGTTTGGAGGGTTCGACGAATTCCAGATGCATGGGGCGTACGGTTCTGAGGTATTGCTCGACAACCAGAGTCATGGTGCGGCCACGTTCCTCGATGTCGCGTACCAGGCGGCGGATGAAGCGAATGTCGGCGTCGGTATCCACGAAAATTTTGACATCGAAGAGTTTGCGCAGTTCCGGTTCGGCAAAAATCAAAATGCCTTCCACCATGATGATGGGGTGGGGTTGCACGGGCACGGTTTCGGCGGTGCGGCTGTGGGTGGTGAAGTCGTACACCGGGCGCTCGATGGGAAACCCTTGCCGCAGGCGTTTGAGGTGCTCAATCAGCAGCGTGGTTTCCAGCGAATCGGGGTGGTCGTAATTGATTTTGGCGCGCTCGGCGGGGGATAGGTGGCTGTTGTCTTTGTAATAGGCATCGTGGGGCAGGTAGGCAATGTGTTCCTCGCCGACGCGATCCAGGATGACGCGGGCAACCGTGGTTTTGCCGGAGCCGGTGCCGCCGGCGACACCGATGATCAATGGGGCGTGAAATTTTGGGGGCATGATGACCTTCGCTTGTGCGGGGTGCAAGATGCAAGGTGCAAGTTGCAGGGTGCAAGATGCAGGATGCAGGCGTTACGAGGATGATGTGGTGAGCATGTGGTATGCCAAAAGCCACTGCGGGAAGGCAGTGGGGTATTTTGCCATCGCAGGGGCTACCCGGTCGAGCATGGCTGCGGCCAGTTGGCGGAAGGCGGGCTGGTCGGCAGCCGTAGCGAATTCCAGCAGCAGGGTGACGGCAAGGGCGTTGCCGCTGGGGACGATGCCGTCCAGCAGTTCCTGGGTGCGGCCAAAGGGGGCGAAGTGTTCGGGGGCGGGGTCGTAATAGCCCCAGTCGGCGGCGAAGCGGCTGGTGAGAGTTTCAAGAAACTGCGCCGCTTCGTATAGCCAATTAGTGCTACCAGGGGTGGGGGCGTCGGTGCGGTGCAGGGAAAGCATGGCGAGGGCGGCGGCGGCGTAGTCTTCCAGCAGGCCGTGTCCGGTGGCGCGCCCGTCGTACCCGTTGCGCGCCAGGCCGTCCGCGGTGCGGAGGTGTGCCAGCAGCGCGGCACCGCTTTCGGCGGCGGCTTCGGCGTAGCGCGGCGCGTTCAGGTCGGCGGCGGCTTCGGCTAAGGAGCGAGTGGCGATGGCATGCCACGCGGCGGTGACGGTGGTGTCGGTGAAAGGGGCGGGGCGGCTCTGGCGGACTTCCAGCAGGCGGGCTTTGGCGGCGGCAATGCGCGCTGCGGCTTCGGCGGGGGCGATGCCCAGCCGCTCGCCCAGCGCCTCGTCGCTCAGGATGCGTTGCAGCGTGGCGGGCTGGTCGCCGAGGTCGTAGGCGGCAATCAGGGCTTCAGCCTCATCGGAAGACAGCGCCGCGCGCACCTCGTCCGCTGTCCAGAGGTAATACGCGCCTCGGTCGCCGCCGTGGGCGCTTTCGCTGCCCTGCCCGTTGGCAAACAGGCCGTTGGGCAGCCGCAGCGCGCCAAGGATGTAATCGAAGGTGTGCGCGGCCACCCGCCGGAAGGCTTCCTGCCCGGTGAGGCGGTAGGCTTTCGCATAGCCAAGGGCAAGGAGGGCATTGGTGGGCAGGCTTTTTTCGAAGCACGGCTGCCGCCAGGCGGCGTCGTGGGCGTAGGTGTGGAAGCCGCCGCCGAGGACGTCGTAAATGCCGCCTCGTGCCATGCCCACCAGGGTGGTCAGCGCCATCTCGCGGCCGCGAGCGTTGCCGTTTTCGGCTAAGCGCAGCAGCCACAGCAGCACCAGCGGCTGCGGGAATTTGGGCCCCGTCTCGAAGCCGCCATGGCGCCTGTCGTAAGCCGCGCCGAGGGTTTCCAGCGCCGCCGTGTGGAGGTTTGCCGGTGGCTCGGTCAACGCATCCAGCAGCGGGGACATGCCCTCGCGCATCTGGCGCGCCATTTCGCTGGCGGTGTCTTCCACCCGCTCGCGGTCGTTTTCCCAGGCTTCCAGCACCTCGCCGAGGAGTTGGTGCAGGGTGGGGCTGCCCGGTATTTCGGTTTCGAAAGAGAAATAGGTGCCGCCGTGGAACGGCTTCCCTTCGGGGGTGAGAAAGAGGTTCAGCGGCCAGCCGGTTTTGCCGGTCATCGCGGCGACCACCTGCATGAAGGCGTTGGCTATGTCGGGGCGCTGGTTGCGGTCCAGGGCAATGGGGACGAAATAACGGTTGATGTAGGCCACGCCCACGGGGTGGCGGAAGGTTTCCGAGGCCATGCGCTCGCACCAGTAGCAGCCGGGGTAGCCGATGTGCAGGAAGATGAGTTTGTTGCGCTTTTGCGCCTTTTGGAAGGCGGCTTCGCTCCACGGCTGCCAGTCGATGGCGTCGAAGTAGCGTTCGGCGTCGTAAGCGGTGGCGGGCTTCTTGTCTTTGCGATGGTGGGGCATGGATTATTCTCCAAATTCCGAAGCGATGTCCATTTCGGCGGAAAGTTCCTCTGCCGCGGGCAGAATTTCGATTTCGCCGAACAGGGTATCCTGTTGGGTTTGCACTAAGCGCTGCTTCACCAGTTCCAGCAGGGCGAGGAAGGTGACCACGGCTTCCAGGCGGGTGGGCTGGCGGCCCAGCAGCGCCGAGAAGGTGGCGCGCCCGCGGTGGGCAACGGTCTGGATGATGGCGCGGATTTTTTCGCGAATGGTGATTTTGGGCGCCCGAATCACTTTGCCGAGGGGCTCGCGATGGCGCATCTGGAAGGCGGCGCGGGCCGCGGCAGCGAGGTCTTCCACAGTGTAGCCGTGGAGGTCAATTTGCGGGGGCGCGGCGGGCGGCGGCGCGGTGAGGCGAACGAAGGTTTGCCAGCCTGCGGCGTGGCGCTCGGCCAGCCACTGCGCCGCCTGCTTGAAGCGGCGGTAGGCTTTCAGTTGCTGCACTAACGCCTCGCCGGGGTCTTCCTCGGCGGCTTCCCGCTCCGGCGGGCGGGGCAGCAGCGCCTCGGATTTGATTTGCACCAGTTTGGCGGCAATTACCAAAAAGGCGGAAACCTCCTCCGGTGAACGGTTTTCTAATGTTTCCAGATAGGCAAGGTACTGATCGGTGATTTGGGCGAGGGCGATTTTGGTAATGTCCAGTTCGGCGCGGGCAATTAACTGCAGCAACAAATCCAACGGCCCCTCGTAAACGGGGGTCTGGATGTGGTAGTGCTGTACCTGAAAGCCGAGGATGTCGGGCATGGAGGAATTATAACATCGGGGCGCGTTTTTGTTTTGCTAAGAGTCTATCCGGAAGTTCTTTGCAGATGTGTCGCTGCGAGGCAGGCTGAGCAATGACGAAGCCCGCCGAAGCAGTCTCCTGACCGATAAAAAAAGGGGTTGCTTCGCCCCGGAGCCTGCGCCGAGCGCAGCGAGGTGAGGCTCGCAATGACACCACACGGTATTTTGCGGATAGAGTCTAAGGCTGAAAGCGGGCGCAGGCAAATGTTATTGAAGCGTAACTGTGCAGCCTTGGGAAGATGGGCCACGGATGACACGGATAGGCGCGGATGCACACGGATTTTTGGTAGCGCTAAGGCGCAGAGAAAGCAAAGCACGCAAAGAAGGGATAACGCCGAGGCACAGAGGGGCAGAGGAGATTTTCTACAAATTGACGAAGTAACGCTTCACGAATTGCCTCATTTCTGTGTTTTCTGTAGCGCCTCGGTGTTTTCTGTGGTTTTGTGGTTTCTCCTTGCCGGAGCCGAGCAGTTGCGTAAAAGCGTCGTTTTGCCTTTACCCCATAACAGGACAACCATTTCTGCACACTTTGCTTACGCCTCTGAAAGCGTACTTTTTTTGAATTCTGTCTTTGACGAAAACATCCCACTCCCTTTAGAATGAACGCAGGAGGTCAACCCATGTCCCCAACTGTTTCCAAAGCCGTTGCGCCGCGGCGCAGCCTGCGGCAGCGCGTGGCTCGCTTGGCGGCCATCCTCGCGGGCGCTGCCATCGTGACGGTGCTGACGCTCAACGTGGGCTTGGCGTGGCTGCTGGTGGAAACCATGACCCACCCGCCCTGCCGCGAGCCGGTGCCCCTCGCGGGGCAGCCCGCGCCCGAGGAACACTGGCTGCCCACCGCCGATGGCCACCAAATCCGGGTGTGGTATTACCCCTCCCGCAACGGTGCGGTGGTGTTGACCTTTGGCGGCATGGACGGGGCGTTGGGCGATCGCCTGCCGCCGGTGGCTTTCCTGCTCGCAGCGGGCTATGGCGTGGTGCAGGTTGATACTCGCGCCTGTGCGCGCCCGCCTGCGCCCGTCACCCAGGGATACAATGAACTTTACGATGGCGAGGCTGCCCTCGATTTTGCCCTTGCCCGCCCGGAGGTGGAGGCCGACCGCGTGGGCGCGTTGGGGTTTTCCATGGGCGGGGCGACGGCGCTGCGTTTGGCGGCACAACGCGCCGAGGTGCGGGCGGTGGTGCGCGATGGCGGCTTTGCGTGCCTCGGCAGGCTGCTTTCCCCCGCGGCGGGTGATGGCTGGGCGACGCGCGTGCATAAAGACACAATTTTGCTGCTCTACCGCTGGCGCGCCCACATCGACCCGTGGGCGGTGTGCCCGGTGGACGATTTGGCTGCCATTGCGCCGCGCCCGGTGCTGCTTATTTACGGCGAGCACGAGGTGGCCTGTGGTCTGGCGCAAGTGCGAGAAGCAGGCGACCATGTGCAACTCTGGCTGGTGCCCGGCGGCGACCACGGGCGCAACCACATTGTTGCTCCTGCAGCATTTCGGCAGCGGGTGTTGGCGTTTTTCGGAGAAGCATTTTGGGGCAGGTAGCGCGGTAACGGTGCTCTTTGCGCAATTGGGGCATTCTGGGGACATCTTGCCCGTTTCATGGGGCTTTAATGCGCTATAATTACCCCGCCTCCTTTCTTCTCTTCGCCGGGCTATCTTGCTCGAAGGCGCGGAACATAACACCGGGAAACCAACGTCTGAGTTTTTCGTGCGTTTTCCTTGCCGAGGGTGAAAGGATACCTTCTTCGTAGCAGCGTGTGTTTATGCGACTTGAACAATTATTGGAAAAACTGCCTGACTATTACACAATTGCCGACAAAGACCTGGTGACGCGGGCCTATCGCAAGGCGGAGAGCGCCCATGAGGGGCAGAAACGTGCCTCGGGTGAGCCTTATGTGCAGCATTGTCTTGCCGTCGCCGAGATTTTGGCAGAATTGCGTATGCCCGCTGCGGTGGTCGCGGCGGGTCTTTTGCATGATACTGTCGAAGACACCGACACGACCTTGGAAGATCTGCGCCGCGATTTCGGTGATGAGGTGGCTTCTTTAGTGGATGGCGTGACCAAACTGGTTTCCCTGCCGCGGGTTTCCCGCGCCGATGGCGTGGCGGAAAACGGCGAAGGGGAAGAAGGGGAAGAAACCTTTGAGCAGGTCTCTGAGCGGGAACGCAAACGGGCGTTGACCAATGAATCGCTGCGGAAGACTTTTTTGGCGATGAGCAAAGACGTGCGGGTGGTCATCATCAAACTCGCCGACCGCTTGCACAACATGCGCACGCTGGCTTCCCTGCCGCCCGAAAAACAGCGCCGCATTGCCCGGCAAACCCTGGATATTTTCGCCCCCCTTGCCAACCGCCTTGGCATTTGGCAAATCAAATGGGAATTGGAAGACCTTGGCTTCCGCTATGTGAACCCGGAAGCCTATAAAGAAATTGCCCGCAAACTTTCTGAGCGCCGCACCAAGCGCGAAAAGGAATTGCAGAAAGCGGCTGAGCGCATTCGAGAGGTGTTGACCGAGGCCGGCATTCGCGGCAAGGTGTACGGTCGCCCCAAGCACATTTACTCGATTTACCGCAAAATGCAGCGCAAAGGCGTGCCTTTCGAGGCGCTGCGCGACATCCGCGGCGTGCGAGTGATTGTGGACGACATCCCGACATGCTATGCCGTGCTGGGAGTGGTGCACACCCACTGGAAGCCGATTCCGGGTGAGTTCGATGATTACATTGCCAACCCGAAAGACAATTCCTACCAATCCCTGCACACGGCGGTATTGTTTGAGGATGGCAAGGTGCTGGAAATCCAGATCCGTACCGAAGAAATGCACCGCCAGGCGGAATACGGCATTGCGGCGCACTGGCGCTACAAGGAAAGCGGCGGGCGGATGGACGAGGAGTTTGAGCGTAAAATCAACTGGCTGCGGCAGTTGATGGAATGGCAGCAGGATGTTTCCGACGCGTCGGAATTCATCGATGGCATGAAAACCGACGTCTTCGACGACCGCATCTATGTTTTTACCCCGCGCGGCGACATCATTGATCTACCTGCCGGTGCCACGCCCATTGACTTTGCCTACCACATTCACACGGAAATCGGCCATCGCTGCCGCGGCGCAAAGGTGAACGGCAAACTCGTACCGCTGAGTTACAAACTCAAAACCGGCGACCAGGTGGAAATCCTCACCGCCCGTCGCGGTGGCCCCAGCCGCGACTGGCTCAACCCTCATCTGGAACTGGTCAAAACCCAGCGGGCGCGAGCGAAAGTCCGTCAATGGTTCAAAAAGCAGGCGCGCGAGCAAAATCTGGCACACGGGCGTGCGGTGCTGGAAAAGGAATTCAAGCGCCTTGGCTTGGACCAACTTCCGCTGGAAGACGTGGCAAAGCATTTCGGCTACCGCCTGGTAGATGATATGTATGTCGCCATCGGTACTGGCGATTTGTCCCTCAACCGCATCATTGCTTATCTCGCCGAAACCGAACGGGAAGAGCAGCAATCGTACCTGACACCCCACGCCCGCCCGCAGAAGCCCAGTGGCAGCAACGAAATTACCATCATGGGTCTGAAAGGCATGCTCATCAACTTTGCCAGGTGCTGTAACCCGGCCCCTGGCGACCCCATTGTGGGCTATGTGACTCGCGGGCGCGGCGCGATTATTCATCGGCAGGACTGCCCCAACGTGCTGCGCGTGCGCGATAAAGGCCGGCTGGTGCAGGTTTCCTGGGGCGTGCCTACGGAATCCTACGCCGTGCCCATTCAGGTACGGGCTTATGACCGAGACGGTTTGATGAAAGACGTCGCGGTGGTGATTTCTGAAGAAGGTGTGAACATCGACAAGGTCAGTGTAAAAGTGTCCGAGCGCACCGGGCAGGCCGTGCTTGACCTGGTTTTGCGGGTGCGCGATATTGCCCAGTTGAGCCGTGTGCTCAACCGTTTGGAAAACCTGCCCAACGTGCTGGATGCTTACCGCAAGCGCGCGGGCTGAACCCGATTGCGATTTCCCGGAGGTGCGCTGATGGAAACCAAACCGACCAGGGCTTATGTGGCATCGTTTGTGTTGACTGTGCTGGGGCTGGCCGATGCCACCTACCTTACCCTGCTCAAATTCACTCATCACGAGGCCATGTGTGCCGGTGTAGGTGATTGTTATACCGTCAACACCAGCAAATATGCCGAGATTCACGGCGTGCCCATTGCGCTGCTGGGGGCGCTGGCTTACCTTGCCATCCTTGCCCTGTTGTGGCTGGAACGCCGTCATCCGTTGGCGCAGCAGCACGGCCCAATGGCGGAGTTTGCCCTGATTTTCGCCGGTGTGCTCTATTCGGCTTACCTTACTTACCTTGAGGCCGAGGTCATTCACGCCTTTTGCCCCTATTGCCTTGTCTCGGCGACAATCTTGCTTTTTTTGCTGATTTTGGCTATCATTCGCCTGCTCAATGAGGCTCCTCCCGAATGAGCCTCCATCTTTTTCAGGAGGTGGCGCCCCATGCCTCGCATTCGTTGTGCCTACGAGGACTGTGTTTTCCTTGATGAGCGTTACTGCACGGCTTCGGTGGTGGAAATCGACCCTGGCCGCGGGTGCTTGACTTACAAGCCGACCGTTGAGGTGTTGGAGACGTTGGGCGACGATGATTTTTTGGACGATGACGATTTCCTTGACGATGACGATGATTTCCTGGATGATGATGACGATTTTTGGGATGATGACGACGATATCTGATTGAATGTTTTTCCATGCCCCCGCGCACAAATTGAGCGGGGGTGTTGTTTGTGATTGTGGAGGCAGAGCCATGCGGCTGAGTGCATTTTTCGGGCAAACGCAACGGCAGGTAGCGCGTTACCAGCCGGAAGACGGGCGCTATTGGCTGCTGCGGGCGGCTTACTGGCACGAAAGCGCGGTGCGGCTGTGGCTCCCTTTGGGGCTGGCGCTGCGCGAGCGGCTGGTTGCCCATCTGGAAGCCGCCGCGAATGCCCCTTTCCAGCCTGTGGATTTTCCCCCGCTGGATGGCGCGTGGCAGCCCGCCTTGCCGTCTGCCCTTGAGGAATTGTTAGCCGCTCATGTGGCTTCCTACCGCCATCTGCCGCGCCTGCTGCTTTCCCGCCGCGGCGAGCGGCTGACGGCGTTGGCGCTGGAAGGCGACGCCGGGGCTGCTCGCGAAGCCGCTTCGCACCTGCACGGGCGCTGGGAAG
>JALVOR010000193.1:11223-14057 GCA_027026295.1 Anaerolineales bacterium
CTGGGAAGCCGCGCTGCAGGCGGTGGGGCTGCCGTTGGTGCGCGGCAAGGGTGCCTGGGCTCCCGCTGAGGTCAGCCTTGCCCCTGCCATGGGCGGCGAAACCGGGCTGCGTTGCCCGAAATGCGGTTATTGCGCCCTGCAGCCGTGGGCGCAGCGTGCCAAACCCTGCCCCGAAGCCGAGCCGCTCCAGCCGCTTACCCCCGTCGAGACCCCTGCTGCCAACACCATTCGCGCCCTGGCCGAGTTCCTGCATATCCCCGAAAGCCGCACTGCCAAAGCCGTTTTCCTGCAAACCGCTGAGGCCACCCCGCGGCTGGTTTTTGCCGTGGTGCGGGGCGATATGCAGGTTTCCGTGCCCAAACTGGCGCGGCTGCTGGGGGTGGAGAAGTTACAACCTGCCACCGAAGAAGCCATCCGGGCGGCGGGGGCGGTGCCGGGCTATGCTTCGCCCATTGGCACGGCGGGCGCGCTGGTGGTGGTCGACGACCTCATCCCTTGCAGCCCCAACCTGGTGGCGGGCGCCAATCGGGAAGGCTACCATTTCACCGGCGTGAACTATGGCCGCGATTTTCAGGCTGATGTGGTTGCCGACATTGTAACCGCCGAAGCAGGCGACCCTTGCCCCCATTGCGGCGCGCCACTGGAAACCTGCACTGCGTGGCCGGTGGTGGTTTCCCAGCCCATGACGGCGGCGGCAACTTACCTGACCCCTGAAGGCAAACCTGCACCCGTGAGTGTGGCTGCCGTGCAGGTGGATCTGGCAGCCGCCGTGGTTGCATTGGCCGAACACACCCGCCGGGAAGATGGCCTCGTGTGGCACCCCGCGATTGCGCCTTACGACGTGCATTTGCTCGCCCTCAAGGGCGGCGAAGGAGCCGCGGACGCACTGTATGCTGTGCTGCAAGAGGAGGGGCTGAAGGTGCTTTACGACGACCGCAAGGCCAGCCCGGGCGTCAAGTTTACCGACGCCGACCTGTTTGGCCTGCCCTGGCGGGTCACGGTGGGCAGGCGCAGTTTGAAGCAGGGCGGCGCGGAAGTCAAACCCCGCACAGGCGAGGCACACATTGTGCCCCTGGACGAAGTGCTGGCGTTTGTGGGCAGCGCGCGGTGAAAGCGAAATAGACCACGGATGACACAGATAGCCACGGATGGGCACGGCTTTTGGAGCGCCAGGCCCGCCAAGATGGCGCCAGGGTCGCCACGTAGGGCGGAGCGCCGTCCCGCCTTGCAACATCCTCTCATCAACCTTTCGGTGCCTTCTCTGTGTTTTTCTGCCGACGTCATTGCGGCTTCCCTTTTGACGAAGAGCCTATCCGAAAATCCTTTGCAGATGTGTCGCTGCGAGGCGGGCTGGGCAATGACGAAGCCCGCCGAAGCAGTCTCCTGACCGATAAAAAGGGGATTGCTTCGCCCCGGAGCCTGCGCCGAGCGCAGCGAGGGGGGCTCGCAATGACACCCACGATATTTTTCGGATAGAGTCTAAGCGGTTACTGCTGCACAATCTCGATTTTGGAGGAATCCATGCGTCATTTGCAAGGCAGGCTGGAAGTGATTGCAGGCCCAATGTTCAGCGGCAAAACCGAGGAACTCATCCGCCGGTTGCGCCGCGCTGTGATTGCCAAACAGAAGGTGCAGGTGTTCAAGCCTTCCCTCGACAACCGCTATGCAGAAGCCGCGGTGGCTTCCCACGCGGGCGGGGCTTTCGAGGCAGTGCCGTTGGAAAGCATCGGCCAGATTTGGAATTACCTGGAAGACGACACCACGGTGGTGGGGATTGACGAGGCGCAATTCTTTGGTGAGGAAATCACCGCCATTGTGCAGCGCCTTGCTGACCGCGGGGTGCGGGTCATTGTGGCCGGGCTGGATATGGATTTCCGCGGCGAACCCTTTGGGCCCATGCCCGCCCTGTTGGCGCAGGCCGACAAAGTGGATAAATTGCAGGCGATTTGTGTGGTGTGCGGGTTTCCCGCCAGCCGCTCGCAGCGTCTCATCAACGGCCAGCCGGCGCGTTATGATGATCCGGTAGTGATTGTAGGCGCTGCGGAGATGTACGAAGCGCGCTGCCGCCAGCATCACGAGGTGCCGGGGCGGCCTGAGGCGTTGTCTTGATTACCAGAAAATCCCTTTTCCTGCCGCTTCGAAGGGCGGAATATGGGATATTGGCCCTTGTTGTAGCAATTGGCACTATTTTGGGCGCGGCTTCCCTGTGTCTTCCACCGATAAAGACTAACCACCCCATAGTGATGGTGAGCAATACTAACTGTAACCACATTTGCCCATCCTTCCTTACGATAAATCTTTTGTGTAAAAGTACCTCGCAGACTTGTCACTGCAGGGTAGCGCCGCTTATTTACGGCGCACACATCGGCATCTTTTGAAGAAGATGGTAGGCTTCAGTCAACGAGAGAATCCCTGCCTAAAAAGATCCCACACTCCAAGCAAGTAATACCATGCTTGCAATGGTGACTTGGATTATCCTCCATATTTGTTTTGCCCCGCGTGCCTTTTCTTGCTGCTGTGTGTTTTTTCGTGTATGCCATACTTTTGTGACTACGCTAACGAAAACCACGATTCCCAGTATTCCGAGCGATAAACCACGAAAGAGATTTACTAACAGACTTGTATACCAACTGGTTATTTGGGAGCGAAATAGACACAGGCGCGTGTCGCCGGCGAAAAGATAAATTGTGTTGTCAAGTGCCAACAACAATAGACATTATCACGGTTTAAGTAGGGACAGGGTCATAGTGCCAGGGTCTGAAGTTCAATCGGAAGTTGTGCAAGCCACAACAGGTTTCCATGACTTGGTCGCGGAACCCTTGCTTCCAGTTACG
>JALVOR010000194.1 GCA_027026295.1 Anaerolineales bacterium
CCAGCAGCGCGCTGATTTTGATGGCAAGGTCTTCGGCGCTCATGTCCAAAAAGATGGGCGTTTCGCCAAAGTGAATGTTGCCCAATTTGAGCAGTTCAATGAAGAAGGTGCCAAAAATGATGGCGTAGAGGCTGCACGCCACGGAGTGGCTGAACCACGAAATCCACCCGGCGAAGAAGCCCCAGAAGCGGGAAAGGGCGTGGCGCACCCACAGATAGCCGCCGCCTGCTTCGGGAATGGCGGCGCCAAGTTCGGCGTAGGTCAGGCCGGTGAGGCTGGTGATGATGCCGTTGAGGAAGAAGGCCAGCAGCAGGCCGACGGGGCCGGCTTCCCCCGCGGCGATGCCGGTGAGGCCGAAAATGCCCGCGCCGATCATTGCGCCGACGCCGATCATGGTAACGTCCATCAGTCCCATGCCGCGGCTGAGCGTGACGGAAACTCTGCGGCTATGTGTCATAAAGTAATCACCTTTGAAGCAAAAAGTTGAAGGCGCCGCGCGGGCGCCCTGCAGGCTTGGTTTTGCTCAATTGTACCAAAAAAGCCGTGTGGAAAGCGTATCTGTTCGGCCTTGGGAAGATAGGCCACGGATGACACGGATCGTCACGGATGCACACGGATTTTTTGTAACGCCAAGGCGCAACGCAAAGACTTCACGAATTGCCTCATTTCTGTGTTTTCTGTGGTCTTGTGGTTTTTCCTTGCTGGAGCCGAGCGGTTACGTAGGTGAACTTGGCCTTCAAAAATCCGTGGGCCTCCGGAAGAGGTTACAGCGGTTGCAGCACCCGGTCTTTCCGCAATTGTTTGAACAGCAGTACGGTGCCCGGCGGTTGGGATTCGCGAACGGCTTCCTGCCAGGCGCGCATCCCTAACGATCGCGGTTCCCGCGGCAGGTATTCCAGTTTTGCCCAGATGGGGTTCTTGGCTTGGGTTGGGGGCAGGAAGAGCAGCGCGGCTTCGCATTGCAACTCCTTGGAGCCGCGTTCCATTTCGGTCATCATCAACGGCGCGGCATCTTCCAGCCGCACACTGGGGGCAAGGTAAAACTCGTTGATGCGGGAAACCAGGTTTTCCACCTGCCAGCCCAGCAGCCCGACCACTTCGTCGCCGCGGTAGAGCAGCAGGTAGGCTTTTTCGCCGAAAGCCGCTAACACCTCGGCGCGGGAAACCGTTTTGCCGCTCACTTTGCTGAGGAAGACAGCGATTTCCTTTGCCTGTTTGGGGCCCGCTTTCTTGACCTTGAGCGGCGGGGGGGCTTGTTTTCCGGCTTGCTGCTTCAGGTCGGAGCGCTTCGTTGCTAACGTGACCGGCGCGGTTTCGCCTTGCGCGGGGACGGTGGCTTTCCACGCCTTGAGCACTTGCTCCCACGTCTTTTCAAAGGAGCCTTCGTTGTAGATGACCACATCGGCGGCGGCAATTTTGCCCCTATCGGAACCCTGGGAGTTGATGCGCAGCAGGGCTTCTTCTCTTGCCATGTTGCGCTTTTGGGTCAGGCGGATGAGTTGCTGTTCCAGAGGAGCAGTTACTACCCAGATGCTGTCGCAGTATTTCCGCAGGTCGCTTTCCAGCAGTTTGATGGCTTCGATGACGATGACCTCTTTGGGGCTGCGCTTTGCCAGCCAGTCCACCGCCTGCCCCACCAGCGGGTGAACGATGGCTTCCACCTGCTGCATGATTTCTGGGTCGGCAAAAGCCAACCGCCCGAGTTTCTTGCGATCGATTTCGCCGTTGGCGTCCAAAATCCACTTGCCGAAGGTTTCCACTAACGGCTGGTAGCCGGGGGCGCCTTTGGCGATGGCGCGATGTCCCAGCGCGTCGGCATCGATGCCGTAAGCGCCCAGGTGCTCTAACATTTTGCGAACAACGCTTTTGCCGGTTGCAATGTTGCCTGTCAGGCCGATGATGAATTTTCCGGGCCAACCACTCATGATGCCTCCACGTGCGGCCAAGATGTGCTTGGGTGCGCCTTCATTTTATCAGAAAGTTGTCGAATTGGGCGCGGTTTGTTTGTTCATTCGAGGAGTTTGAAATGCTTGATGGTTGGTTTTGCAGCGATTGTCGCTTGGCTTGCCGCCGCTTCTGTATTAGAATGAAGCCATGCCCAAGAACAAAGACAGTGTAACCCCCATCCGACGCCAATACCTGCAACTCAAGCGGCAGCATCCCGATGCCATCCTGTTCTTCCGCCTGGGCGATTTCTACGAAACCTTCGACCGCGACGCCGAAATCGTCAGCCGGGAATTGGACATTGTGCTCACCTCCCGCAACGTTGCCAAGGGGGTGCGGGTGCCCATGGCGGGCATTCCCTACCATGCGGTGGAAAACTACCTCGCCAAACTCATCGCCAAGGGCTACCATGTGGCCATTGCCGAGCAAATCGGCGAGCCGGGCAAGGGGCTGATGCAGCGCAAGGTGGTGCGGGTGGTCACGCCCGGCACCGTGCTGGAACCCAACCTGCTGCCCGCCGAGAGCAACAATTACCTGCTGGCGTTGGTGGTGGAAGAACACCAGTTGGGCATTGCCTATGCCGACATCACCACGGGGGAGTTTGCCGCCACGGAAATCGCCACCGACGACCCGCAAAACCTGCTGCGCGCCGAATTACTGCGCCTGCGCCCGGCGGAAATTCTGCACCCCGAAGGCTTTTCCCTGCCGCCCGATGCCCCCGGCCACGCCACCCCCTGGCCTGCGTGGCGTTTCGAGCCCGGGCGCGCCGAAGAAGCCCTGCGCGCCCACTTTGGCGTCGCCGCTTTAGATGGTTTCGGTCTGCGGGGCAAACCCCTGGCCGTGCGCGCCGCGGGCGCGGTGGTGCAATATCTGCAGGAAACCCAGCCCGTCGCGGCCACGCTGCTTTCCGCCCTGAGCACCTACAGCCTGAGCGAATTCATGGTGCTGGATGCCGCCACCCGCCGCAATCTGGAACTCACCGAAACCATCCGCGACGGTACGGTGCGCGGCTCGCTGCTGGGTGTACTCGACCACACCGTCACGCCCATGGGCAAGCGCCTGCTGCGGCAGTGGGTGGGCAAACCCCTGCTCGATGTGGCGCGCATCCGGCGACGGCAAGAGGGCGTGGCTTTCTTCTACGACCACGGCCTGCTGCGTGTCGAACTGCGCCAAAACCTGAAGCCCCTCGCCGACCTGGAACGCCTGACCAACCGCATCCTTTCCGGCCATGCCCAGCCCCGTGACCTGGTGGCGGTGCGGAACACCCTGCGGCAGTTACCCGCGGTGCAGCAGGCCCTCGCTGCCGAAGCCCCCTTGCCGGAGACCGTGCCCCAGCCCCAGGCGTGCGCCGAGGTGCTTTCCCTGCTGGAACGCACCCTCACCGATGACCCGCCCGCCACCCTGCAGCACACCGGCGTGATTCGCCCCGGCTTTTCTGCCGAACTCGACGGCATTGTGCAAAGCACCCAGCACGCCCGCGATTACATTGCCAACCTCGAAAAGGTGGAACGCGAGCGCACGGGCATCAAAAACCTCAAGGTGGGCTACAACAAGGTCTTTGGCTATTACATCGAAGTCACCAAAGCCAACACCCACCTGGTGCCCGAACACTACATTCGCAAGCAGACCTTAGTCAACGCCGAGCGCTACATCACGCCTGAAATGAAGGAATACGAGGCGCTGGTATTGAACGCCGAAGAGCGCATCCGCGAACTGGAAACCCGCCTCTTCAGGCAGGTTTGCAGCCAGATTGCGGCGCAGGCTTCCTGCCTGCTGGAAACCGCCCGCACCCTCGCCCGGCTGGATGTGCTGGCTTCCTTAGCCGAGGCCGCGGTGGAAGGCGGCTACGTGCGCCCCGAGGTGCTGGACGACGATGTGCTGGAAATCTACGATGGCCGCCACCCGGTGGTGGAGCGGGTGCTGGAAGGCGAGCGCTTCGTGCCCAACGATACGGTGTTCGAGGAAGGCGAGCGCATCCGCATCCTTACCGGTCCCAACATGGCGGGCAAATCTACTTATTTGCGGCAGGCGGCGATTATCGTGCTGATGGCGCAAATGGGCGGTTTCGTGCCCGCTCGCGAAGCCCGCATTGGCCTGGTGGATCGCATCTTCACCCGCATCGGCGCGCAGGATGAAATCCACGCCGGGCAGTCCACCTTCATGGTGGAAATGATCGAAACCGCCAACATTTTGCACCACGCCACCCCCCGCAGCCTGCTCATTTTGGACGAAATCGGGCGCGGCACCAGCACTTACGATGGCATGTCCATTGCCTGGGCGGTGGTGGAATACATCCACAACCACCCCAAACTGCGTTCCAAGACCCTTTTCGCCACCCACTACCACGAACTGACCCAACTGGCCGACCTGCTGCCCGGCGTGCGGAACTACAATGTGGCGGTGAGCGAAGCCGAGGGCAGGGTGGTCTTCCTGCACAAAATCGTCCCCGGCGGGGCAGACCGTTCCTACGGCATCCACGTCGCCCAACTGGCGGGTATGCCGCGGCCGGTCATCCAGCGCGCCAACGAAATTCTGCAGGAACTGGAAGCCTCTTCGGGGCGGGCGGTGCGGCTTTCCCCTGAAACCCCGCGGCAAATGGCGCTCTTCCCCGAAACCAACCCCTTGCTGGAAGAACTCAAGGCGCTGGACATCAACAGCCTGACGCCCATTGAAGCCCTCAACCGGCTGTATGCCTGGAAAAAGCAGTTTGTGGAGTAACAGGTGCAAAGATAAGATCAGCCTCTTTAAAAATCTCTTCAAATTCATCTTTTATAAGGTGTCTTGCTTTTTGGGCTTTTATATAGTATGCATCATAATATCCACTACTTAAAACAAAAGTTCCAAGAAGTATCCTTCTTTTTACCTCATCTCCAAAGCCCTCGCC
>JALVOR010000195.1:0-1304 GCA_027026295.1 Anaerolineales bacterium
GGCGGCGGAAGCCCGCGGCCCGGGCGATGCGGTCGGCTTCTTCCAACAGCCGGGTGCCTAAGCCGATGTGCTGGGCTGCACCCTCTTGCGCCGCGCCCACGGGCAGCGATTGGCCGTACACATGCACTTCGCGGACGATGGCCGCGCCCGCCAAGTCGGCCATGCCCACCTCGGGCGCTTCGGCGCGGGGCAGTGAAAGCCGCAAAAAGCCTGCCAGGCGGTCGTCGGGGGTGACGAATTGCAGGAAGTGCTCCTCCGCGTGGGCTGCGGCGTAGGTGAAATCTTCCAGCCGCAGCAGGTCGGGGCGCACGGCCTGGCCCCGCACCTCGCGGCAGCGGATGCAGCGGCAGCGGGTGCCGCGGCGCGCCATTTCGGCCAGCACGTCCTGCCGCAAACTGGTGCGCTTGTTGCCCGCTACCACGTGGGTCGAGGGGATGTCGCGAATCACCCGGTTGATGCGGCAATAGGGCGGCACCGTGGCCTTGACGTCGGCCAGCAGACCGATCAGTTCCTCGGTGGTGTAGGGGGTGTAGCCGCCCTGCTTCCAGATCTCGTAGAGTTCAGTGTTGGGCAGCAGTTGAGTGGGGTAAATTTTCAGTTCGTCGGGGCACAAGCCCTGCCACAAGCGGGCGAAATCGGCGCGGTCGCTCTGGGGCGTGGCGCCCAACAGGTTAGGCATCCAGTGCGCCACGATTTTGAAACCCGCCGCCCGCAGCAACGCCGCGGCGCGCAGGTTGTCTGCCACCGTGTGGCCGCGCTTGTTGAGGGCCAAAATGCGGTCGTCCATGCTCTGGAAGCCCACCTGCACCTTGGTCACGCCCAGTTCGCGCAGCCGGCGCAGGGAAGCCGGCGACACGTGGTCGGGGCGGGTTTCCACCACCAGCCCCACGTTGCGGTGGCGGGCGGTTTCGTTGTGGCGCTGGGCGGCTTCCAGGGTGGGGGCGCGGCAGTCGCCTTCCTGCTGCCACGCGGGGGGGCAATCGTCCGCGTCGAGAGCATCGAACAGGCGGCGGATGAACCACGTCTGGTAATCCTTGGGGTAAGCCGTCCACGTGCCGCCCAACACCAGCAACTCGATTTTGTCGGTGGGGTGGCCCACGGCTTCCAGCGCGGCCAAGCGGGCGCGCACCTGGTCGTAGGGGTCGAAGGCGTGCATCAGCGCCCGCTGTGCGCCGGGTTCGTCGGGCAGGTAACTCTTGGGCATCCGCACGTCGTCGGGGCAGAAAATGCACTCGCCGGGGCAGGGGTAGGGCTTAGTGAGCACCGTGACCACCGTCACGCCCGAAAGCGAGCGCACCGGCTTC
>JALVOR010000195.1:1314-13476 GCA_027026295.1 Anaerolineales bacterium
CCTGAAGCCGATGCGCGCCAGCAGGTCCGGGTCGGCTTCCCACGCGCCGCTTTCCACCAACCGGCGGTAGGTCGCCACCAAGGCGCTCTTGCTCAGCAGCCCATGCGGCAGCGGGTGACGCTTGATGGCCGTCATCACGTCCAGGCCGTCGCGGATAGCTTCCAGCGCGGCCACAGCCTGGGCAAAGGTTTCGGAAGGGAGCGATTTCATCACCGCTGTATTCTACTTGACTTTTGGGCAAAAAGGGGCAATAGTGTAAGAAACCAAATCACTGCCCAACGCTGACAAAAAGAAGCCGCTTTCCGCAGCATCCATTATTGTCCGCGGCCCGACTTCCAAAGGCTGGACAGCGACACAATCACCCCAAGGAGCGAAAAAATGCCTGTGCAAACCCCCACCCCGCCACGCGGCTGGAAAGCCATTCCCTGGCGGCTGCCCATCTGGATTTATCGCCTGAAACTAGGTTTCCTGCTCGGCGAGCGCTTCCTGCTGCTGGAACACGTTGGGCGCAAAAGCGGCAGGGTGCGCCGCGCGGTGCTGGAAATCATCGGCAAAGATGCCGAGCCGCAGGCGTATTACGTGGCTTCGGGCTTTGGTGAACGTTCGCACTGGTTTCGCAATGTGATGCACACGCCCAAGGTGGTCATCCA
Source organism: Anaerolineales bacterium (assembly GCA_027026295.1). Classification (GTDB taxonomy): domain Bacteria; phylum Chloroflexota; class Anaerolineae; order Anaerolineales; family DRMV01; genus DRMV01. The sequence goes on from JALVOR010000195.1 coordinate 1,965, forward strand.
CGTCGGCACCAAGCGTTACCAGGCCATCGCCGAGCGGCTGCCCTACGAGGAAGCCCTCGCGCGGATGCAAACTTACGCCCAAAAGCACCCCACAGCATTGCGCGAACTTGCGCGTATTTTGCATTATGACTACGACGGCAGTGAAGAAAGACTGCAGGAAATCGCCCGCGCCCTGCCCGTCGTGCGCTTTCGGGTGGTGAAACGGATTTGATGCAAAATGCAAGATGCAGGTTGCGAGGGCATTAGTGGGGGCGAAAGCGCGGGTCGCGGGCTAAGGTGAGTTTGAGGCCCTCGGCCAAAGGCACGCGGGGCTGGTAATTCAAAATCTGCGCGGCTTTGGTGAGGTCGGCGCACATGCGGGGCACGCCGCCGCCGCTGCGGGGGTTATACACAATTTCGGCGCGCCCGCCGGTGATTTCCAGCACCAGTTCGGCGAGTTGGCGCACGCTGGTTTCCACCCCGCTGCCCACGTTGACAATTTCACCGCTGGCTTCAGGCGCCGTGGCCGCGGCAACCATGGCGCTCACCACATCGTCCACGAAAACATAATCGCGCGTCTGGCTGCCATCGCCGTGCACTACTAAGGTACCACCATGCACCGCCTGATACAAAAAGTTGGGGATAACCGGCGGGTGCGCAGGCGGCAGGTGCTGCCCCGGCCCATAGGCGTTGAACACCCGCAGCACCACGGTCTCAATGTTCCACAAATTGCCAATAGTGCGCACGTAGTGCTCGGCAGCCAGTTTGGAAACCGCGTAGGGCGAATTGGGGTTCGGCACCATATCTTCCCGCAGGGGCTGGCTTTCCTGCCGCCCATAGACCGCCCCTGAAGAAACCAGCACCACCCGCCGCACGCCGACATCCCGCATGGCTTCCATCAGCGCTACCGTGCCGCCCACGTTCACGGCGTTGTATTCCCGCGGGTAAAGCACCGACTCGGGCACCAGCACCCGGGCAGCCAAATGATAAACACAATCCACATCCTGCAGCAGCGTCCACAGTTTCGGGCGGTCGCTCACATCGCCGCGGGTAAAAAGCACCTCAGGGGAAAGCGCCTCGCGGTCACCGGAAGAAAGGTCGTCCAGCCCGCGCACCTGATGGCCTTCGCTCACCAGGCGGTTTGCCAAAGCCGAGCCGAGGAAACCCGCCGCGCCGGTAATGAGAAAGTTCATGGAACCTCCACGGTGTCGCCAACCCGATGGTCGGCGTGAATGGCAAAGCGATTATAGCACCAACCGGGCAGTAGGGGCGCGGTATAATGAAAACAGATACGGGCAAATGCAGTTGCAACTGTTCAGCCTTGGAAAAATAGGCCGCGGATAAAACGGATGGCCGCGGATTTTTAGAACGCCAAGAAACGGAAGGAAGCGTCGTACTTTTCAGCGTTTTTCGCTCAATCGGCGCCAATCCGTGAAATCGGTGGACTTTTTTCTGCGGAATCTGCGAAATCTACGGTTTCTCTTGGCTGAGGCTGAATGGATACATGCAGTTTACGGTGTGAGCGGAGGGAAAGATGACCGATTCGGCAAACCGGCTCTCCCCCGAAGAAGGGCAATGGCTGCTGCGGCTGGCACGCGAGGCACTGGAAGCGGGCGTGCAAGGTCAGCCTCTGCCTCCCATCCCCCCCAACCTGCCGCCACGGCTGCACGAAGACGGCGCGGCCTTCGTTACCCTGCGCATCAAGCAAGATGGCCGCCTGCGCGGCTGCATCGGCAGCATCATCGCCACGCGCCCTTTAGTCGAAGATGTGCGCGGCCACGCAGTCGACGCCGCGCTGCACGACCCGCGCTTCCCGCCCGTGCAGCCCGCTGAATTGCCCCATCTCGCGCTGGAAGTATCTTACCTCACCCCCTTGCAGCCGCTCCACGCGGCTTCCCCCGCCGACCTGCTTGCCCGCCTGCGCCCAGGCACCGATGGCGTGCTGCTGCGCCGCGGCTGGCAACAGGCCACCTTTCTGCCCCAGGTATGGCACAGCCTGCCCAACCCCGCCGACTTCCTCACCCACCTGTGCCTCAAAATGGGCGCCGAGCCCGATTGTTGGCAGCGCCCCCTGGATGTTTTCACCTACCAGGTGCAGGCATTTCAGGAACCCGACTATTGGGAGGCCAACTAAATCTGCTCGAAGCGGCTCACGGGCAGCACGAAAATCACGCCCTGCTTGATGGCAGGCTCCGCGGGCTGGCTGCATTCCTCGCGGATGATTTCCACCGCCTCATCCACCCGCTCGTCTTCCACACCCAACATCAGCGTGGTGGAACCGCGCCGCAGAAAGCCCCCCGTCGAGGCCAGGCGGGTCACACGGAAACCGCGGTCGATAAGCGCCTGCGCCACCGTGTTGCTATCGGCAGTTTGTACAACAGCAATCAAGAGTTTCATCGTTTTTCCCGGTGTTGAAGAATCCACCGATTTCACAGATTAGCACAGATTGCCCAAAATGCACAGCAACTTCCCGACAATTTTCGCACTGCCCTATCAAACCAACGCCAGACAATCCGCGGGCCTCCGTGCCTATCCGCGTCATCCGTGGTCTACAAACTGCATTTCAAGATACCCTGATTTTACCCTGTTTTTCGCCCCACAACGGAGATTTCCATGAACGCTTCACCCCAACAACCCACAATCCACGACAGCATCGGCAAAGTGGTGGGCGGCAGCCTGCAAGAAGGCTTCATCGTGCGCCTGCACGTGCCGCCCCAGCACGTGCAGGAAGGCACCTTTGTGGTCGTGGAAAGCGGCGATTACCTCTTCTACGGCCTGGTGACCGACCTGCGGCTGGGCACCACCAACGAGCGCGTGCTGGATGAGCAAATCGGGGAACGCTTCACCCCCGCATTGGGCAACATGCTGCAGGAACAAATGCTCTACGCCAATCTGGCGATCTACCCCGTGCTCATGCTGGAACGGGGCCCCGCGCCGGGCACCCCCGAATATGAGCGCTTCATGGCCGAAATCGAGCGCGGCGAGCGGGAAGAACCCCGCCCCAAGCCCATCAAGACCATCCCTTCGCACCTCGCCGACGTGCGCTTAGCCACCGAAGGCGATATTGCCGAAATTTTCGGCAAGGAAGGCGGCAAGCGCTTCGTCATCGGCCACACCCGCGAGCAGGGGCACGCGGTGCGCATCGACCTGGAAAAGTTCGTGCAGCGCTCCGCAGGCATTTTCGGCGCCACGGGCACGGGCAAATCCTTCCTCACCCGCATTTTGCTGGCCGGTCTGATTCACCACGACGCCGCGGCCACCTTGGTCTTCGACATGCACAACGAATACGCCTACGATGATGTGGCCTCCGACACCAACCAGCGCATCGTGGGGCTGCACACCAAATTCGGCAACAAGGTTTTCGTGGTCGGGCTGGGGAAAAACGCCACCATCCGCGGCCAGCGCCCCGACCTGGATTTGCTGATTTCTCAGCAGGACATCGAACCCGACGACATTTTGCTGCTTTCCCGCACCCTCAACCTGCGCGACACCACCCCTACCACCCTGCACGCCCTTTACAGTTCGTTTGGCGACCGTTGGCTGACCGAGTTCAGCAAAATGAAAGTGGGCAAAACCATCGAGGAAACCGACGAAAGCGGCAAGACCCGCCGCGTGCCCGCCCCCGACAGCGTGGCGCACTGGGCGCAGGAAGTAGGCACCAACACCATGGCCGCCGAAGGGCTGCACAACAAACTGCGCCGCATTTTCGACCGCGCCTATCTGGTGGCAGAAGCCGCCACCGAAGGGCTACAGCAAATCATCGCCGCGCTGGAAAACGGGCGGCACGTCATCCTTTCTTTCGGCGATTACGACACCGAACTGGATTACCTGCTGGTGACCAACCTGCTCACCCGCAAAATCCGCGAGCACTGGGTCAAACGCACCGACACCTACCGCACGGGCAAAGAGCAAACCCCGCCGCGCCCCCTGGTGGTGGTCATCGAAGAAGCCCACAAACTGCTCAACCGCGAGATGGCCGCCCAGACCACGTTCAGCACCATCGCCCGCGAGTTGCGGAAATACTACGTCACCCTGCTAATCATCGACCAGCGGCCTTCGCAGATTTACGACGAGGTGATGTCGCAGTTGGGCACCCGCATTTCGGGCTGGCTGGGCGATGAGGAAGACATCCGCGCCGTGCTTTCCGGGCTTTCGGGGCGCGACAAACTGCGCGGTATGCTTTCGCGACTGCAAGAAAAGGAAGAGGTGCTGCTGCTGGGTTGGAGCGTGCCCATGCCGCTGCCGGTGAAATCGCGACGTTACGATGACCAGTTCTGGAAAGATCTGCTGGGGCAAAAAGCCGCCGCTTTTGGCGATGACCCGCTGAAGGCATTAGGGTTTTGAAGAATGCAAGGTGTAACCGTTCACCCTCAGAGAGAATCTACGGATTACGCAGACAGAAAACACAGAAGGGCACTTTAGAACGAGGGCGTTGTTGTAAGGCAAGACGGCGTGAGGGGCGGGATGGCATCCCGCCCTACCTGGCAATTTTGGCGTCATCTTAGCGACCCTGGCGCCCTAAAATCCGCGTCGATCCGCCATCATCCGCGTTCATCCGTGGGCTATTTTTCAAAGGCTGAGCAGTTACAACACAAGCAAACAACCCACAGGCGTTAAAAAAAACTGACAGGCCACGAAAGCCTGTCAGTTTTTTTGTTATGCAGCAAGTGCTATTTCAGTTCCACCACAGCACCGGCGGCCTCGAGTTCCTTCTTGGCCTCTTCGGCGGCCTCTTTGCTGACGGCTTCCAGAATCTTGGAGCCAGGGGTCTCGGCCACGGTCTTGGCCTCTTTCAGACCCAGCGAGGTCAGTTTGCGGATGGCCTTGATGACGTCGATCTTCTTGGGGCCGGTTTCCTTCAGCACCACGTCGAACTCGGTCTTTTCTTCCTTTTCCTCTTCAGCAGCGCCACCGGCAGCGCCCACGGCGGCCACGGCCACCGGCGCAGCAGCGGAAACGCCCCACTTCTCTTCGAGCATCTTGACGAGTTCAGCAGCCTCCATCACGGTGAGACCGCTCAGTTCTTCAACCAGTTTTTCCAAATCAGCCATGATTCAGAGCCTCCTTCTGTAATTTTTCAGGTTAGGGTCGTGCTTGGTAAAAATCGAATCGGGTCAGGCAGCCGCGGGGGCTTCCTGTTCGCTGTAAGCCTTGACGACGGCAGCCACCTGGCGGCCAGGTTCGGCCAGCAAGCGGGCCAGTTGGCTCGCGGGCGCCATAATCGTGCCCAGCAGTTGGGCGCGCATAACGGGCAACGGCGGCAGCGAAGCCAGTGCCCGCACATCGGCGGCACCGATTTCCTGCGTGCCTAAGAAGCCCACCTTCACCTGGACAGCATCGTTGGCTTTGGCGAAGTCCACAATGGCTTTTGCCACCGCGGGCGGGTCTTCCAATGCAAAGGCAATCGCCGTGCTGCCGGTCAACGCACTTTCGGGCACCGGGTAATCGGCAGCCTCAAACGCCCGCTTCAGCAGGGTGTTTTTCGCCACCATGAAGCGACCGCCTGCTTTACGCACAGCATTGCGCAGTTCCTCGATTTGCGCCACAGTCAGGCCCATGTAAGTGGTAATCACCACAGCCTCACTGTCGCCCAAGAGGTCTTTGTACTGCGCGACTAACGCCTGTTTACTTTCCCTGGTTAGCGCCAAACGCATTCACCTCCTTTCTTTAGAATCTCCCTATGCGGGAAAACAAACGGTCTTTGCCCGCCGAAGCATGGCAAAGACCGCGAAAGTCCCTTTGGGGGAATTCGGCTGTCTTCACCTCGGCAGGCAAGTTTAAGCCTTACGGCACCTGCTTTCTTCGGCGAAGGGCGACCGTTGTTATCGATTTTGTGGTAACCCTGCCCTACTCAACGGGTTCCATGGCTTGCGCCTGGTTCGGGTCGACGCGCACGCCGGGGCCCATGGTAGGCGCCAGCGCCACACGCCTGATGTAGGCGCCTTTGGCGGCTGCGGGGCGGGCTTTCTTGACCGCCTCCATGACGACCGCCATATTATCATACAGTTGCTTTTCCGTAAAGGAAACCTTGCCCAGCGGCACATGCAAGTTCGCGCCCTTGTCAACGCGAAATTCCACACGGCCGGCTTTGGCTTCTTTCACAGCGCGCGGAATATCTTCCACCTGCACCAACGTGCCCGCCTTGGGGCTGGGCATCAAACCGCGGGGGCCGAGCACGCGTCCCAGGCGGCCAATTTTGCCCATCATGTCGGGGGTGGCAATCGCCACGTCGAAATCCGTCCAGCCCTGCTGGATTTTCTTGACGAGTTCGTCGTCTTCGGCCACGTAATCCGCGCCGGCTTCGCGCGCCAGGCGAGCGCCGTCGCCCTGGGCGAAGACTAACACGCGCACCGTCTTGCCCAGGCCGTGCGGCAGCACTACGGTGCCGCGCACCTGCTGGTCGGCGTGACGGGGGTCAACGCTCAGGCGCATGTGCAGTTCCACCGTGGCGTCGAAGTTGGTGTAGGCGGTTTCCTTGACCAGTTTGATAGCCTCTTCGGGGCTATACAGCCGCTTGCGGTCGATCTTCTTGGCGGCTTCCAGATATTTCTTTCCTCGCTTCGGCATGAGTTCCTCCTGGTGGTGCAAACGGGCTTACGCCCTCCCACGGGGTTAGTCCATCACCTCGATGCCCATGTTGCGGGCGGTGCCCTCGATCATGCGCATTGCTGCTTCGATATCGTTGGCATTGAGGTCTTTCATCTTGAGTTCAGCGATTTGGCGCACCTGCTCGCGCGTCACCTTGCCCACCTTTTCGCGGTTGGGCACCGAAGAGCCTTTGTCCACACCGGCGGCCTTCTTCAACAGCACCGAGGCGGGCGGGCTTTTCAGTTTGAAAGTAAACGAACCATCGCTGTAAATGAAGATTTCTGCCGGAATAATTTCGCCCATCTTGTCGCGCGTCTTGGCGTTGTATTCCTTGCAGAAAGCCATCAGGTTGACGCCATGGGGCGCCAGGGCGGGGCCGATAGGCGGCGCGGGGTTCGCCTTGCCGGCCTCGATTTGCAGTTTGACTACAGCCTTGAGTTTCTTTGCCATCTTTTGCTCCTTATCGTGGTCTTAGCGGGCCTGTTTTGGGAAGCCCTCCCACACCTGACCCAAAGGTCAAGCCTTTTCCACTTGCAGAAAGTCCAGTTCTACCGGCGTTTCACGCCCAAAGAAGTTGATGAGTACGCGCACCTTGCCGCGTTCCATGTCGATTTCGTCCACCGTGCCGCGGAAGTCGTGGAAAGGCCCTTCCACGATGCGCACGCGCTCGCCCTGGCGGAAGGTGACTTTGACGCGTGGCGTTTCGGATTCCATCCGCTTGAGAATTTGCGCAACTTCCTCATCCCGCAGCGGGGTAGGTTCTTCGCCCATGCCCACGAAGCCGGTCACACCAGGGGTGTTGCGCACCACATACCACGAATCCTCGGTGAGAATCATGTTCACGAGGATGTAGCCGGGGAAAATGCGGCGCTCCACGGTGCGGCGCTTGCCATCCTTGACTTCGATTTCCTCTTCGGTGGGGACGACGACGTCGAAAATCTTGTCCTTCATCCCCATCGATTCAATGCGCTGTTCCAGGTTGTGGCGCACTTTGTTCTCATAACCGGAATAGCAATGCACGACATACCAGGCGCGCCCGTCGTCCTGTTCCGACGTATCCTGCCCGGCGTCTGCGGCTTCCATTTCCTCTTCCGGCTGAGGCACCACGTTTTCCTCATCCATAAACATAACAACCTCAAATCCCGCCAAAGAAAGGGGTTAGCCCAAAATCAACGCAAACAGTTTGGTGAAAATCCAGTCAAAGAAACCCAGGAAAGCAGCCATGAACACGGTCACGCTGGTAACGACCACGGTAAGGCGCCAGGCCTCTTCGCGCGTCGGCCAACTGACTTTTTGCAGTTCGCCGCGGGTTTCCCGAATAAAACGCTGAATGGCGTTAGGCTGCTTGCGCGCTTGCCGCTTTGGGGTGGCCTTGCGAACCGGCGCTTTGGTGGTTTCTGCCACCTGTACTTCGGCGCCGCTTTGGGCTACAACAGCCTGCCGTTTGGCGGCTGCAGCGGCTTTCTTCTCTTTGCGGGTCATCTTCTTCTTTTTCGCCACGCGCAACTCCTTCAACACAAGTGTTGCCAACATGCCTCACTTACGGATAAAACGCCGCCATGATAGCGGCGTCATCCGAGGCAGGTCAGGAGGGACTCGAACCCCCAACCGCCGGTTTTGGAGACCGGTGCTCTGCCAAATTGAGCTACTGACCTGTAAATATGTGAGAGGGGCAAGGGGGAAACCCCTCTCACACGATTATACCACGGCTTAGCGGGTCTCTCGGTGCAAGGTGTGGCGGCGGCAACGTGGGCAGTACTTTTTCAGTTCCATCCGCGAGGGGTCGTTACGCCGGTTTTTCTCGCTCGTGTAATTGCGTTCCTTGCACTCGGTGCAGGCCAGCGTGATGATAATCCGCACGCCTTTTTTCTTCGCCATGATTCACCTCAGTCCAGAATCTCGGTGACCACGCCAGCGCCCACCGTCAAACCGCCTTCTCGAATGGCGAACTTGCTGCCCTGCTCCAACGCTACCGGCTTCAGCAACTCCACCACCATGTTTACATTGTCGCCAGGCATCACCATCTCCACACCTTCCGGCAACTGTATCGTCCCCGTCACATCCGTCGTCCGAATGTAGAACTGCGGCCGATATCCGTTGAAGAACGGCTTGTGACGACCGCCTTCGTCCTTCTTCAACACATACACTTCCGCCTTGAACTTCTTGTGCGGCGTGATGCTCTTCGGCGCGGCCACAACCATGCCGCGTTCCACTTCGTCGCGGCCAATGCCGCGCAGCAGCAAGCCCACATTGTCACCGGCGATGCCTTCGTCCATCTGCTTGTGGAACATTTCCACGCCCGTCACCACCGTGCTCATCACATCGTCCTGCAAACCTACAATCTCTACCGGGTCGCCCACATGTATCTTGCCCCGCTCAATACGGCCTGTCACCACCGTGCCGCGCCCCTTGATGCTGAACACATCCTCTATCGGCATCATGAACGGCTTGTCTACCTCGCGCTGCGGCTCAGGAATGTATTCGTCCACCACCCGCAGCAACTCGCCTATCGGCTGGTATTCCGGCGCATCCGGATCCTTGCTCTCGCTCTGCAGCGCCTGCAGCGCCGAACCCTTCACAATCGGCGTTTCGTCGCCCGGATAGCCATACTCCGTCAGCAGTTCGCGCACTTCCAGTTCCACCAGTTCCAGCAACTCGGGGTCGTCCATCATGTCCACCTTGTTCAGGAAGACCACGATGGCCGGCACTTCCACCTGGCGGGCCAACAGAATGTGCTCGCGGGTCTGCGGCATCGGGCCGTCGGGCGCAGCCACCACCAGAATGGCGCCGTCTACCTGCGCTGCGCCGGTGATCATGTTCTTGATGTAGTCACGGTGGCCCGGCATGTCCACATGCGCATAGTGGCGCTTGTCGGTTTCGTATTCCACATGCGCAATGTTGATCGTGATGCCGCGCTCGCGCTCTTCGGGCGCCTTGTCGATTTCGTCAAACGGGGTGTAGTCACCCCACCCACGCAGCGCACAGTATTTCGTAATCGCGGCGGTCAGCGTGGTTTTCCCGTGGTCGATGTGCCCCATCGTGCCCACGTTCAGGTGCGGTTTCGTGCGTTCGTATTTCTGCTTCGCCATCGGTTTCTCTCCTTCACAGGCAATTTACATGCGAACGCGGGCAACTCCCCGTACTCCGGGGAATTCCCCACCAGGGCTGCGCCCTAATTCACACTCGTTTTTAGAACAAAAGAGCCCTCAATGGGACTTGAACCCATGACCTCACCCTTACCAAGGGTGTGCTCTGCCACCTGAGCTATGAGGGCTTGTAGTGGGCAGGGAGGGACTCGAACCCCCGTAGGCGTTGCGCCAGCTGATTTACAGTCAGCCCCCGTTGGCCACTTGGGTACCTGCCCAGATTATACGGTTGTCATCCGTCCCCGGCCTGTGCGAGGCTGGGGAGACCCGACCCCGTACAGAGCCGACGACGGGACTTGAACCCGTAACCAACCGCTTACAAGGCGGTTGCTCTGCCGATTGAGCTACGTCGGCCAGTGAGTCAGCGGGCTACATTATACCAAAGCCACTGCAGGGCAGCAAGGCTACGACACTCACTTGCCAACGGCGACATAGTTTAACAAAAAGCGGGTGGAGCGTCAACGTTTTGGCGCAAAATCGCAGGGCAAACGCAAAGGAGCACATACAGGTTGCAGGATGCAGGTTGCAAGATGCAAAGGCTATTCGTCGGCGTGGTGATGTCCTGTTTTCAGGTGCAACTTCGGCAACGGCTTTTCCGGTTCTTCGCCGTGGCTCATGGGGTCGAAGACTTCCTGCGCCACCCACAAATGGTCGGAAGCCGCCTCGAAAGCCGCCTCGGCATAGGCGCGGGCGCGGGCAAGGACGGCTTCCCGCACTTCTGCGCTCAGACCATCCAGCCAGCGCTGGCGGGCTGCGTCGTCGGGCAACTGCTCGGCTTCCCGCAACAGGGCTTTCAGGGCTTGCTCATCCATGTGCGCCTCCTCAATTCATTTGACCTTCAGCGGAATACCTGCCACCATTAACAGCACCTCATCGGTAGCCGCGGCCAGGCGCTGGTTGGCGCGGCCGAGTTCATCGCGAAACAGGCGTCCCAACGGGGAAGGCGGCACCAGCCCCAACCCCACCTCGTTGGAAACCACAATCCACGGCATGGCGAAGGTTTGCCACGCCTGCAGCAGCGCTGCCATTTCGGCCTGCACAGCTTCCCCGGCGCGCCGCTGCACCTCGGGCGCAGCGGGATCGGCGTTAGCAACGGCTTCCAAAAGCACGTTGCTCACTAACAGCGTCACATCATCCAGCAACAGCAAACCGGCCTGCGGAGGGCTGGCAAGCAGCGCCGTTCCTGCCCCACGCGGGTACTCGCGGGTTTCCCAATGCGGCGGGCGCTCAGCCCGGTGCCGGGCAATGCGGGCGGCCATGTCGGCATCCCCCGCGGTGGCCGTTGCCACAAACACCACCTGCTGCGCCCGCGCCTGCGCCAGCCGCAGGGCATGTGCCGATTTGCCGCTGCGGGCGCCGCCCAAAATCAGCGTCAGACTTGCCACTCAACGCCCTCCCCAGGTCATCCCAAGCAACACAAACACCTCGGTCAGTTCCGCCAGCGCGCCATACACATCGCCCGTCATGCCGGGGAGGCGGCGCAACACCCAGCGCCCTGCGCCCCCCAGAGCAATGGCAGCACCGCCCCACAGCCACCACCCGCGAGGGTTTCCCGCAACCGCCACCACCAGGGCAGCCCCCAGCGAAGCCGCCAGCAACTCAGGCCAGCCCACCCGGTCGAACCACATCTTGCCCAGGCCGTTAGGGCGGGCGTAGGGAAACACCGCCATGGACGCCGTCAGCACCCAACGCCCCAAAACCGCCGCCAGCACGACATCCACCGCCGCAGCCTGCTGCAACGCAGCGAATTTGACCAGCAGCACCAGCACCCCGGCCAGCACGCCAAACGCCCCCACCCG
>JALVOR010000195.1:13486-13967 GCA_027026295.1 Anaerolineales bacterium
TTTCCAGACGCCGCTCAGGGGTCTGCCCGCCCCCCAAACCGTCCGCCGCGTCCATCAGGCCATCGAGGTGCAGCCCGCCGGTCACCGCAACCCAGGCCGTCAGGGCAAGCGCCGCGGCCACCGGCAGCGCGCCGCCCGTGCGCTGCGCGCCCCACAGCACACCTGCCACAACGCCTCCCACCAACGCACCCGCCCACGGGAACAGCGCCGCCGCACACCCCAGGTCTTCAGGAGTGGCGTGCTCCCATTTCCCCCACGGCAACACGGTCAGAAAGCGCACCGCCGCGCCCCATCCGCGCCACAGGCACCCCAAAGCCTTCCGCAAGCGCCTCATCGGCACCGCCTCTCGCGGGAAACCCGCCCCGCAAGGGAAACCCCCCCGCGAAAATTCATGCCGCCAACACCGCCGCGCAGCCAGCCGGCGTATCCCACATCACCACCTCGGTTCGATAGCCCGCGGCGATCACGGCCGGCGCGCGCA
>JALVOR010000196.1:0-952 GCA_027026295.1 Anaerolineales bacterium
GGCGCGCCGACCTGGGCGCTGGGTGCGGCAACCAGATAAAAGGTGCCGGGTGGGTGGTTGTGGAGGTAATCCAACAACTGTGTTGTGGGCGCTGCGTGGGTTGGCGGAGGGGCTTGCCGGGCAGCCCGCGGCGTGTAAGCCGTGGGCAGGTTGGCATGAGGTGAGGGGGCGAATATGGTCAGCCCCGTCCACACCGCCGGGATCAGCAGCATGGAAACTAACGCCGTGAGCGCCCCGGCGCGGCGGGCCCGCGGGAATGCCAGGGCGAGGGTGCCGAGCACCAAGAGGGTGGGGGCGAGCCACAGCCACCCCGCGGTGACGCCTTCCTGATGGGCGGCGAAAACCTGAAAGGCCACCGTACCTGCGGCGGCCAGCCCCAGCCCCCACCGCGCTGCTGGGCGGCGCGGGCGCTCCCAGAACCACGCGAATCCTGCTCCAACCATTGCCCCCAACGGCGGCACTAACATGGTAGTGTAGTAGGCGTGGAAGATACCTTCCACTGTGCTGAAGAAGACCACGCAGGTGAGCAGCCAGCCGCCCCACAGCACCCCGGCCTGATGTTTGGCGGTCAGCGGCCAACGCAGGGGAGAGGAGACGGCCAGCAGCACCATCCCCAGCAGGCCGAAAGGCAACAGCCACGACATTTGTTTGGCAAGCGGTGTCTGGAAGAAGCGCAGCACGCCGGGCGTGCCGGTTTCGTTGCTGAAAGGCACGCCGCCGTTTGGGGGCGGGATTGCGCCGCCGGGTGGCAGTTGCCCCGAGGGAGGTTGCGGCGGCTTCCCTTCTTGGCCGTCAGGCGGCGGGGCGTTTTTGGAGGGCGCACAGGCCAATTTGTCGCCGCCAGGGAAGGGAACGCACGTGCCGTTGACCGTCTTCCCGTTGGGCAGCGAGACCGTTCAGGCGTTGCCGCTGGCCAGACCTTCGCAGGCTTCCAGCGCCTCTTCGCCCGAGG
>JALVOR010000196.1:962-4814 GCA_027026295.1 Anaerolineales bacterium
GCGCCTCGGGCGATGGGTTGCCCTGCCGCGGCGGGGTGTTGTAGGTTTCCGACGGGTGCTTGCCGCCGTTGCCCCCGCGCGGGTGGAAAAGGCGTGCCAGACCGTTGTGCCCGACGATGAGTTCCATCACCGTGTTGTTTTCGCTGCTGCCCACATAAGGGCGGTTTTCGGGTGGGGTCAGATCCACGGCCAAGGGCCACGCCAGCCCTGCCACCACGATGACCGCCGTCGCTGCCGCCAGTTTCCCGATTTTGCCCCCCCAGCGTGCTTTTGCGCCGAGAAAATAGAGTGCAAAGAAGGCGGGCAGCGGCAGGAAGGCTTGCAGCATTTTGGTTTCGAAGCCCAACCCCACCAGCAGGCCGCCCAGCAGCAGCCAGCGTAGGCGGTTGGTTTCGGTGGCTTTGAGGAATGCCCACGCTGCCAGCAGCAGGAGGAAGGTCAGAAAGCCGTCCATGGTGTTGTTGCGGTTGGTGGCAAGGAAAACGGGTGTCAGCGTGAGCGTCAGGGCAGCGACCAGCCCGGCAAGTTCGCCCAGATGCCGTTTGACCAGCGCATAGAGCAACAGCACGCTCACAATGCCCGCTAAGATGTTGGGCAGCGAAACCGACCAGCCATGCACGCCGAAAATCAGCGCAAAGGGGGCTTCCACCCACAGGCCGAGGGGCGGCTTGTCTACCGTGACCGAGCCGCCTGGCTCCGCGGCAATGAAAAAGAAGTTATGCCATGATTGCAGCATGCTTTTGACCGCGGCGCTGTAATAGGTGTTGGCATCGCCTAAGGCGCTCAGGTTGGCAAAATGCAGCCCTGCCGCCAGCAGCGTGATGGCTGCCAGCAGCAGGTGGGCGAGGGTGAAGCGCCGCCACACCGGGCGATTGGGGATGTTTGAGGTCATTGTAGTGGTTCCCTGCTGATGCTGGGTGGTTATAGCCATTGTACCCGTGAAATGTAAGCCGGGTGTATCAGTGCGGTAAAATCCGTGTAAAAAGAAAAGCCCCCCATGGGTATTTTTAAGGTAAACTTGGGTGAGAGTTGTGAAGGAGGCCGCATGACCGTTGAACGACCGATATTGGGTGTGCTGGGAGGCACGGGTAAGGAAGGCGGTGGATTGGTTTACCGCTGGGTGAAAGCGGGCTATACGGTTTACATTGGCTCGCGCACCCCTGAAAAAGCCCGCCGCGCGGCAGCAGAAATTCGGGAACGCCTGCACGCGCCCGAGGCGCCGGTTTTTGGCGTCGCGAATCTGGAAGCCGCCCAAAAGGCGGATGTGGTGGTGCTTGCCGTACCCTATGCAGCGCACCGCAGCACCTTAGAAGCCGTGCGCGAGGCCGTGCAGGGCAAAATTTTGATCGATGTGACCGTGCCTTTGCGCCCGCCGAAAGTGACCAAAGTATGGCTGCCGCCCGCAGGCAGCGCGGCCTTAGAGGCGCAGGAAATCCTTGGCGATGATGTCGCTGTGGTGGATGCCTTCCAGAACATTGCCCACGCCCTGCTGTGGAGCGACGAGCCGCTGAACGCCGATGTGCTGGTGGCGGGCAAAGGCAAGCGCAACCGCCAGGTGGTCATCGGACTGGTAGAGGCCATTGGTTTGCACGCCTGGGATGCCGGCCCCATTGAAAACACCCCGGTCGTTGAGGGCCTGACCAGCGTACTGATTTATGTCAATAAGGCTTATGGCATGAAACACGCGGGAATTCGTATAGCCGAAGGAGCGCGCCGCGGCGAGGCCGGCGGCGGAAAGGTGCAATCATGAAGTCTCTAACCCTGACTCCCCTGCTCGGCATCCCCTTTGTGCGCCAGGGGGATGATCTGGCTGCGATTATTTTGCGCGGCATCTCGCGGGCGCGCATCACCCTTGCCGATGGCGATGTGATCGTGGTGGCGCAGAAGGTGGTTTCCCGCGCCGAGGGGCGGCTGGTGGATTTGCGCACGATTACGCCTTCCGCCGAAGCCGAGACATTGGCGGCAAAAGTGGAGAAAGACCCCCGCCTGGTGGAACTGATTTTGCGGGAAAGCAACGCCGTGCTGCGCGCGGTGCCCGGCGTGCTGATTGTGGAGCACAAGCGCGGCTTCGTGTGTGCCAATGCTGGCATTGACCATTCCAACGTTTGCGGCGACGACGAATGCGTGCTGTTGCTGCCCGAAGACCCCGACGGCTCTGCTGCTGCGTTGCGCCGCCGTTTGGAAGAGGCCAGCGGCGCCCGCTTAGGCGTGGTCATCAACGATTCCCACGGGCGGGCGTGGCGTTTGGGCACCATGGGTGTGGCCATTGGCATCAGCGGGCTGCCTGCCTTAGTGGATTTGCGGGGGCGCCGCGACCTCTTGGGGCGGGAATTGATGGCAACCTGGGTGGGCGCTGCCGATGAGGTTGCCGCCGCGGCTTCTTTGGTTATGGGGCAGGCCGCCGAGGGCATTCCGGCGGTGCATGTGCGCGGCTTCCCTTACCCCCTGCGCGAAGGCTCGTTGCAGGAACTCATCCGCCCGCGCGACAAAGACCTTTTCCGATAGAGGCTTTTCATGGAACCCATGCCCGGACGCTGCTTCCTCTGCGGCCAAACCCTGCCCAAGGCGGCAATGAGCGAACACTTGCAGGCCTGCCGCCAGCCCCAGCCCGGCGGGGTGCCGGTGTTCCTCGTTTTGGTGGAAGACGGCTACTTCCCCGAAACCTACTGGCTGCTGCTGGAAGCCCGCCAGGACGCCTCCCTCAGCGCCTTAGACGATTTCCTGCGCCGCGTGTGGGTGGATTGCTGTGGTCATTACAGCCAGTTTGTGATTGATGGGCAGGTGTATGGCCGCCGTCCTAACCCTTCGCCGGTGGAAATCGTGCTGGATGAGGAGGCGCACCGCCTCACCATGAAGCCGCTGCTGCGGGGTTTGCTGACGGTAGGCCAGGCGGTGGATTATTTGTACGATGAAATGTGGCCTTCGGAACTGCGTTTGCGCGTTTTGGCGGCCTATGCCGCCGACCTGCCGGAAGGCGCGGCACGGGTGGTGGCGCGCAATTACAAGCCGCCGCGCGCCTGCTCGGTATGCGACCGCCCGGCGGCGTGGCTTTTTACCGACGAATGGCCGCTGCGCCCCTATTGCGACGAACACGCCCGCCAGCACCCCAAATGGGAAACCGCCCCTGACGCCTTCCTGCCCTATGTCAACTCGCCGCGGGTGGGCTTGTGCGTTTACCGCGGCCCCGCCGAAGACGCGTTGAAATTTGAGGCTTATCCACCCCCGACCAATTGACCGCCCGACCACCCGACTACCTGACCAATTGACTAACCGACCAATTGACTAATCAACTTTTCCTCCGTACCCGCCGCAGCGTGCGGCGTTTTTTGCCCCGCCCCGTGCCGGAAGAGGTAACCGGGCACCTGCTGGCAACCGCGGCTTATGCTCCTTCGGTGCACAACACCCAGCCGTGGCGCTGGGCGGTGTTGCAGCGCCCCGAAAGCAAAGCCCGCCTGGCCGAAGCCCTCACCGCCCGCATGGCTGCTGATATGCGCGCCGCGGGTGAAACGGAGGAAGCCATTGCCGCACGGGTGGCGCGTTCCCGACGGCGGTTGCTGAATGCGCCCCTGGTGGTGGTTTTCAGCCTCGATGCCACCGCCTTGCGCCTTCCCGACGACCCGCGCGAGCAGCACATGGGGGTGCAATCGGTGGCGGTGGCGGCGCTACAGATGCTTTTGGCTGCCCACGCCGAGGGGCTGGCAGGCGTGTGGGTGTGCTGGCCGCTTTATGCCCCCGAAGCCACCCGGCGGGCGCTGGCCTTGCCGCCTGCGTGGCAGCCCCAGGGTATGCTGTTCCTCGGCTACCCCGCCGAAACGCCCGAACCCCCACCCCGCCGCCCGTGGCAGGAACTCA
>JALVOR010000197.1 GCA_027026295.1 Anaerolineales bacterium
GCCTATGGCGGCTCGCCATGACATGAAAACGAGCGCTTCTACGAGCAACTGCGTAAGTCCTATATCATTGCACGCGGCCTGATGGGCGTGTTCGTGACTTTTCTGAGTGAACTGGCAACCTGGAGCGAGCAAACCGTGAGCATGGTGAGCATGGTTGACCCCGAACAGCCGGAAAAACGCACCTACAAAATCGTGCGCAAACCCGCCGATGGCCTGGCTTATGCCCTCGCACTGGCCGAAAAGCACCGCTTGACCTACCCGCAACTCAAAGCGCGGCTGGCAGAAAAAGCAGAGTAACTGTTCGACCTTGGTAAGGAGAAACCACAGAGATTACGCAGAAAAACTTCCACCGATTTCACAGATTGGCACAGATTGGGCGAAAAATAACATGCCACGATTTCTCGGCATACCTGGCATTCCAAAATCCGTGAGCATCTGTGACTATCCGTGTCATCCGTGGTCTGTTTCCTTGTGGCTGAACAGTTACCAAAACTTAGCACGCTGTGCACTGAACACCGTTCACGGCAACCTCAAGGCTGACTTCTCCCCATGAATGTCTTTCTGATGTTCCCTGACCGCGATTTCGACCCTGAAGCGCCCCTGCCGTGGCAGGCCGAGGCGCTGGAACAGGATTTGGGGCTTGCACAAATCTACGCCGCCATGAGCCGCGGCGACAAATTCCTCGCGCATGTTGCCCGGCAGGGCGTGCTTTCCATGCTCACCGACCCCGACCTCATCCGCTACCGCCAGGATGTCATGCGGGATGTGCTCCAAAACCCCGATGTCGTGCAGGCGCTTTACCGCCTGCCCCTCGAAGCCCAGGAGCAAAAGCGCAGTCAATGGTTGGGCATTTTCAGCCACGCCCCCAGCGGCATCCTTTCCAGCGCGGTGGATTTGCTGGCCATGCTGGTTTCCCTGCTGCGCGAGTTAGAGCGCATCGCTACTCGCGACGCCGACCGCTTCACCTCGGCGGGTTTCCGGCGCTTTTTTGCAATGGTGCGCGCCGAACTGAACGCCGACTATTTCGCCACGGTAGAGCACCACCTCAAGGCACTGAAATTCCGACAGGGGGTGCTGCTGAGCGTCGCGCTGGGCGCGGGGAACGAAGCCAAAGATTACACCCTGCGCAAGCCCCTCCCGCCGCCGCCGCTGCTGAAACAGATTTTGCAGCGAGAACCGGCCTGCGGCTTCACCATTCCCCCGCGCGACACTTACGGCTCCAAAGCCCTCGGCGACATCAAAAACCGCGGCCTCAACGAGGTTGCCAATGCGGTGGCGCAGGCAGCGGAGCACATTGACAACTTCCTCAAGCAACTGCAAACCGAACTGGCGTTTTATCTTGGCGGCCTCAACCTGGCGGAAACCATCCGCCAAACCGGTATGCCGTTGGCGTTTCCCGAAGTTTTCCCCCGGGAAGATGCCCGCCGCGAAGCCCGCGGGCTTTACGACCTCAGCCTGATGCTGGCCAGCGGGCAGGCCGTGGTGCCCAACGACCTGGAAGCCAACGGCAAGCGGCTGATTGTCATCACAGGCGCCAACCAGGGCGGCAAGACCACCTTTTTGCGCAGTTTTGGGCTGATGCACCTGCTGGCGCAGGCGGGGCTGTTCGTTCCCGCGGCGGCGTGTTCCCTCAGCACGGGCGGGCAGGTTTTCACCCACTTCAAGCGCGAAGAAGACGCCGAAATGGTGCGGGGCAAATTCGATGAGGAACTCGACCGCATGGACAAGATCGCCGCCCACCTGCGCCCCGGCGATGTGGTACTGTTCAACGAATCTTTTTCCGCCACCAACGAGCGCGAGGGGTCGGAAATTGCACGGCAGGTGACCGAAGCCCTGCTCGCCAGCGGGGCGGATGTGGTTTTCGTGACCCACTTTTACCGTTTTGCCCACGAGATGTACGCGAAGAACCTGCCCGAAGCCCATTTTTTGCGCGCCAACCGCCACCCCGACGGCAGCCGGTCGTTCAAGATTGCCCCCGGCGAGCCGCTAAAAACCAGTTTTGGGGAAGATGTTTACCGCAAGGTATTTGGGGTTGCTGGTTCGTGAATCGTTACTTCGTTGCTACCGGAATACCTGACACCAGAACACCCCCAGAGGAGTTTCCCATGACCTTCACCTTGGCCTTAGCAACCGCCACGCCCACCCCTGCCCCACCGGCAGAAGCCTCGACGGCGCTGCTCACAACCGCTGTGTGGGGAGCGCTGCTTTTGTTGGCCTTGGTGGTTGTGGGTGTGGTATGGGCAATGAAGCGGCGCTAATCGGCTTCCCCTGCCACTGCTCATGCAACCACCGAGGCAGGGAGACGCCTCATGACGTCATTGCGGGCGAGCGTCAACAAGCGAAGCAATCTCCCAGGGTACAGGCGAATGTTGTCGAAGCGCAACTGTCCAGCCTTGGGAAGATAGGCCACGGATGACACAGATCGTCACGGATGCACACGGATTTTTTGTAACGCCAAGGCGCAAAGAAAGCAAAGCACGCAAAGATTTCACGCATTGCCTTAG
Organism: Anaerolineales bacterium; assembly: GCA_027026295.1. Taxonomy (GTDB): domain Bacteria; phylum Chloroflexota; class Anaerolineae; order Anaerolineales; family DRMV01; genus DRMV01. The sequence goes on from JALVOR010000197.1 coordinate 2,505, forward strand.
AGCCTATCCGAAAATTCCTTGCAGGTGTGTCACTGCAAGGCGGGCTGAGCAATGACGAAGCCCGCCGAAGCAGTCTCCTGGCCGATAAAAAGGGGGATTGCTTCGCCCCGGAGCCTGCGCCGAGCGCAGCGAGGGGGGAGGCTCGCAATGACACCACCTCGATATTTTTCGGATAGCGTCTTATTTCTGTGGCGCTTCGGTGTTTTCTGTGGTTTTGTAGTTTCTTTGCCCTCACCCCATCACAGGGCAGCCATTTCTACACATTTTGCTTGCACCCAATCTCCCCCCCTTGTGGGGGATTGCCACGCTGCCTTCGGCGGCTCGCAATGACACCTTATCGGGTTTTGGGTTAGTCGTTACCTTCCCCCAACCGTTCGCCGCGCCATTGCAGCCGCAAAACTTCCACCGGCTCGCCCCACAGCCGTCCCATCACGGCAGCCGTGGCGGCGGTGTCGCCGCCCGTGGTGTAAAACGTGACACTGCCGGGCGCTTCGGGGGCGTTGAGGGCTTCACGGGCAGCCAACACGCGACGGGTCTGACGGGCAACAGCGGGCGCGGGGTCAATCACCCGCACGTTTCCCCCCACGATTTCCTGAATCAGCGGAATAGCAAAAGGATAATGGGTACAGCCCAACACCACCGTGTCCACACCCTCGGCCAGCATCGGCCGCAGGGCAGCGGTCAGGATGGCTCGGGCGGTTTCCCCGGTAAGCCTTCCGGCTTCGATTTCCTGCACCAGTCCGGGGCAGGTGTGTTCCAGCAGGCGAGTGCCGCGGGCAAAGCGTTCCACCACCGAGGCATAAAGTTTGCCCTGAAAGGTGGCGGGGGTTGCCAGCACACCCACCACGCCGCTGCGGGTGGTTTCGGCGGCGGGCTTGACGGCGGGTTCCATGCCCACAAAAGGGGTGTCGGGGAAGGTTTCCCGCAGGTAGTGCAACGCCGCAGCGGAAGCCGTGTTGCACGCCACCACGATGGCTTTCGCGCCGCGCCGCAGCAGGTAGCGGGTAATACCTTCCGCCAAACCGCGCACCTTTTCCAGCGGGTGGGGGCCATAGGGCACATTGGCCTGGTCGGCCACGTAGAGAAAATGCTCACTGGGCAATTCCGCCCGCAGCGCGCGCAACACCGAAAGCCCCCCCACACCGGAATCGAAAACGCCTACCGGTCGGGCGTCGGCCATGTTACCTCCGGCGGGCAGCAGCCGCCCCCACCAGCCCGCAGAAGAGCGCCTGCTGCAGCGGATGCTCCTGATACAGCCATTCAGGGTGCCATTGCACCGCCACCCCAAAGGGATGGTCGGGCAGTTCGACGGCTTCCACCAGGCCATCGGGAGCCCACGCCGTAACTTTCAGCCCTTCGGCAATATCGCGGAAGCCCTGGTGATGCAGGCTGTTGACTTCAAATTCGGTTTCGCCCAGCAGGCGCACCAAACGACTTTCTTTTTCGGCCCTGATGCCATGCGCCAGCAAGGCGCGCTCGGTAATGGGGTTGCTGCCATGGCGCAGTGCGTCAGGGTACTGGCTAGGCAGGTCTTCATAGAGCGTGCCACCCAAAGCCACATTGAGCACCTGTGCCCCGCGGCAAATGCCAAGGAAAGGCACGCCATGGGCAATGGCGGCTTCCACCAGCGCAATTTCAAGGGCGTCGCGGGCATGGTTGATGCCATACAGTTTGGGGTGCTGCTTTCCGCCGTAGCGCGCCGGGTCGATATCGCCGCCGCCGGTGAGCAGCAAGCCGTCAAGGCGTTCCAGCAAATAAGCGGCTTCCTCGGGAGGGGTGTCGGAAGGCAACACAACGGGCAGCCCGCCTGCGGCATAAACCGCGTCGATGTAACGCTGCCCTGACCCCGCGATGAATGTTTTTTTGGTGGGATGGGTGTAAGAATTGGAAGTTACGCCAATGATGGGTTTTGGGGAAGGAGACATGGAGAAACTCGTAATGCATGAATTCGTTGCTTTATTGCTTCGCAAAAGGGAACAAAAAAGGTGCAGCGCGCGAAGCAAACTGCACCTTCTTTGAAACAGCCTGACGGGTTACTTTTCCTCGTTGTGGCGGACGAACTTCTGCTTGAGGCGGGCTTTCTTGCCGCGGCGCTCGCGCAGGAAGTAAAGCCGTGCGCGACGCACCTTGGAGTGGCGGTGCACCGTCACCTTTTCGATGCGAGGCGAGCGAACCAGGAACGTGCGTTCCACGCCAATGCCGGGGCTGGCAATGCGGCGGACGGTAAAGGTGGCGTCGTTGCCGCCGCCGCGCACCCGCAACAC
>JALVOR010000198.1:0-3827 GCA_027026295.1 Anaerolineales bacterium
GGTCGGCTTTCGCCATCGCCACCCTCTACATCGCCGGCATGATGCCGCTGACCAAGGTGATGCCCAACTTCACGGTGGACGATTACTACCGCTGGTGGGTGATTCACCTCTGGGTGGAACTCACCTTTGAGTTGTTTGCCGCGGGTGTGTTGGCCTTCTTCACGGTCTCCTTGGGGCTGATTTCCCACAAGACCGCGGTGCGGGTGATGTTCTTCGAACTCTTCCTCATCATGCTCAGCGGCACCTTAGGCGTCGGCCACCACTACTTCTGGCAGGGCCTGGATGAGCACTGGATTGCCCTGGGCGGCATTTTCTCGGCGCTGGAACCCTTGCCGCTGGCGCTGATGATCGTGGAGGCGCTGAAGAACCAGCGCGAGAAAGTCCACAGCAGCGAAGGCTTTGCTTTCAGCACGCCCTTCATGTGGATTGCCGGTTCTGCCATCCTCAACTGGGTGGGCGCCGGTTTCCTGGGCATGGTCATCAATACTCCGACCATCAGTTACTACTCCCACGGCACCTACCTCATCATGCCCCACGGCCACGTGGCGCTGCTGGGCGCGTTCGGCTACATTTCCATCGCCTTCATTTACCTGACCGCCCGCGCCAACGCCCTGGCAAACAACTACCACTGGGATGGCAAACTGAGCGCCATCGGTTTCTGGAGCCTGACCATTGGCGTGCTGCTGTTTGCCGTGCCTACCTACATCATCGGCGCACACCAAACGCACCTGGCCATCGAAGCAGGCTACTACTTCACCCGCACCCGCGAGGCGCTGCAAGGCATGAACATATGGATGTGGATCCGCCTGATTCCCGACGGCCTGATGCTGCTCGGCGGCGCGATCATCTTCTACGACCTGCTGGTGAAGACCTACTTCAGCAAACCGGCACAGTCGTAACTTGCACGCCCGTGCGGCGAAGCCGCAGGTTTCCCGCACCCTCTGAAAATGCCAAAGCCCGTCAGGTTGTGAACCTGACGGGCTTTTTTCTCCTGGGTACACATTTTGCCACCGTTCAGCCGCGAGGAAACAAACCACGGATGGTCACGGACGGGTGCGGATTTTTGGAACGCCAAGGGCTAACACAGAAGCGCAGAGGCATTCCAAAGGGCGCCAACACAACGCCGCGATTAAACTTTGCAGCCCGCACCGACTTCACGGCGTCCATATCATGCTCAGGAAGGCGCGCATCAAATGCGCCCAGGCCGCCTGCCTGTCCTGAGCGTTTACCCGGTCGCCGGGGCGGTCGGCGTGCAGCAACAAATGCACCGTCACACAACGGGCGGTTGGCATGTAGTAGGCACGGAACTGGCGGTCGAAGAAGGTACTGTCGGCAAAAACGGGCATTTCGACATCATAGAGTTTATACCCTTCGCCGTTAACCGGCCACGCATCCGAAGCCAACACCGTCACCGTGCCTACCTCTGCAGTGGGCGGGGCGTCCAGGCACTGGTGCCAGTTGGTGGTAGGTTCCAGCGTGACCAGCAGGTAAGCGCCTTCCAGCGTCTCACCCAGCGGGGCCGTCAGGCGCAAACCATCGACCTCGTTGGGCAAAAGGCCGGGCATGTCGGGGGCAAAATCCGGCGCATCGTAGGTCAGACTGTAGCCGATTTCGGTATTTTGCAGTGTCTGGGGTTGTCGATAAGGCTGATAAAGCGTAATCGCCAACCCGGTTGCCGCTGCGGGCGGCGCCACGGCAAGGCGGTATGCCCCGCTTTGGGGCAGCAAACCTGCCCAAACGCGCGCGCCTTTACCCGCGAACACCACCGTGCCATCGGGGGCGGTGAGAGTAAAATCGGGTGCGGTGCCTCCTGCGGGCGGTGTGAACATCAGGGTTGCAGGCTGCCCGGCTTCCCCGCTGAAAGCGGTTTCGTAAGGCTGTTGCGGCTGGAGGGCAACGTTCTGATCCAGGGCAATCGGGGCTGACGCTGCAGGAACAGCAGTGGGCTGCGGCGATGCCGTCGCCGCCGGCGGGGGCAGGGTTGGGGAAGGCGGCAGCGGGGTAGCCGTGGCGGCAGGCAAAGCCGCCGTGGCGGAAGGCAGCACCCCGGTGGTCGCCGAAGGTGCCGCCGCGGGGGCTGATGCCGTGGGCGTAGCAGGAGCGTTCCAGGTGGTGGGCTGTGCCGCGGGGGCAGCACAGGCAGCAAACAGGAGCAAAACCGACAAGGGCAGGATGTTTCGGGCGTTCATGCGGCCTCCAGGGGGAAGTATCTTTCCAATCGTGCCGGGCTGACGCGAGTAATGGCCTTCGATGCCTTGCGATGCACTTAGAGCCTGTCCGAAAATTCTTTGCAGATGTGTCACTGTGAGGCGGGCTGAGCAATGACGAAGCCCGCCGAAGCAGTCTCCTGGCCGATAAAAAGGGGGATTGCTTCGCCCCTTTGGGGCTCGCAATGACATCACCACGATATTTTTCGGATAGAGTCTTACCTGAAAGGGGCAGCGCCACCAACGGGCTGCCATCCCCTCTTTCCCCCAGAGCCACAAGGGGGCGCACACGCAGCAGGATGCACATTATAGCATCTCCTCGCAAACCGCAGGGCAGCAGGCGCAATTTCCCGCAAAATTCCCCATTGCCCTGCCACGCATGGTAAAATAACCCCATGACAAACACCTCAAGGGTCTGCTCTTCCTTGGGCATCATGATGATGCGCCCCCACCGGCCGGCGTGACCGCTGGACCTGGGCGGTCGCGCATTCCCCCAACGGCTTTACCACAGGTCGGCCTCCGCGCCGGCCTGTTCCGTTTTCCCTCAACCACCTGACTATCCGACCACCTGACTACTCGACTACTTCCCGGAGGTCTTATGAGCGAATACATTCTGGTTGGCGTGGCCTGGCCTTACGCCAACGCCGACATCCACGTGGGCAACCTGACCGGCGCTTACCTGCCCGCCGACGTCTTCACCCGCTACCACCGCCTGAAGGGCAACCATGTGCTCATGGTTTCCGGCTCCGACGCGCACGGCACGCCTATCACCGTGCGCGCCGACGAAGAAGGCACCACCCCCGAAGCGGTCTACAAACGCTACCACGCCCGCTTTTTGGAACTCTTCCAGAAGGCCGGGCTGGCCTATGACCTTTTCACCACCACCCACACCACCAACCACTTCAAGGTTTCCCAGAGCATCTTTCTGGCGCTCAAGGAAAACGGCTACCTTTACACCGAAAAGAGCAAGCAGTGGTATTCGCCCGCGCTCAAACGCTTCTTGCCCGACCGCTACGTGGAAGGCACGTGCTACATCTGCGGCTACGAAAGCGCCCGCGGCGACCAGTGCGACGGCTGCGGCAACCTGCTCGACGCCACCCAACTCATCAACCCGCGCTCCAAAATCGACGGCTCCACCCCCGAACTGCGGGAAACCGAGCACTTTTACCTCGACCTGGGCAAACTGCAGGACGCCATCGTCGCCTTTCTGGAAAAACGCAAGGACTACTGGCGCCCGAACGTGGTGCGGCAGTCCTTAGGGCAGATCCTCGCCGAGGGGCTGCATGGCCGCCCCATCACCCGCGACCTTTCGTGGGGCATTCCCGTGCCGCTGGAAGGCTGGGAGCACAAGCGCCTCTACGTCTGGTTCGAGGCGGTCATCGGTTACCTCTCCGCGCCGGTGGAATGGAGCATGATTGCCGGCCAGCCCGACGCGTGGCAAAACTGGTGGTTCAACCCCGAAACCAAATCCTACTACTTCATCGGCAAAGACAACATCCCCTTCCACGCGGTCATCTGGCCCGGCCAACTCATCGGTTCCGGCGACGCGTTCGCCCGCATCTTCCTCGGCGAAGAAGCCGGCCAGGGCAAGGAACTGGTGCTGCCCTACGACGTGCCGGC
>JALVOR010000198.1:3837-4759 GCA_027026295.1 Anaerolineales bacterium
GCCGTCTGGGGGCTGGATTTCCTGGAACGCTACGACCCCGACCCGCTGCGCTATTACCTCACCGTGAACATGCCCGAAAGCCGCGACACCATGTGGGATTGGGAAGATTTCCTGCACCGCAACAACGGCGAACTGGTGGCCACGTGGGGCAACTTAGTGCACCGGGTACTCTCGTTCACCCACAAGCACTGGGAAGGCCGCGTGCCTCAGCCCGGCGAACGCCGCCCGGTGGATAAAGAAATCCTGGCCGTGGTGGACGCCGCGTTCCAGAAGGTGGGCGAGCGCATCGAAAAGGTGCAACTGCGCGCCGCGCTGAACGAAGCCATGCTGGCCGCTTCGGAAGCCAACAAATATCTGGAGCGCACCTCGCCGTGGCTGGAAATCAAGACCGACAAACAGGCCGCCGCGACCACCATGTACACCGCGCTGCAGGTGGTCAACGCGCTGAAGGTGCTCTTTGCCCCCTTCCTGCCCCACACCAGCGAGCAACTGCACGCCACTTTGGGCTACGAAGCGCCCCTTTTTGGCAAGCAGAAGGTGGAAACCCACACCGACGACCTCGGCGAGCACACGGCCCTGCGCTACGACCCCGCGGGCGCTATGGGCAAGTGGGAAGCCGAGCGCCTGGAACCGGGGCGTCCCTTCGCCAAGCCCAAGCCTCTCTTCAAGCGGCTGGACGCAAGCATTGTGGAAGAAGAACGCGCCCGCCTGGGGAAGTAAAAGGCGACTGCTCAGCCGCGAGGAAATAGGCCACGGACAACACGGATTGTCACGGATGCTCGCGGATTTTTGGGACGCCAAGGAACGCAAAGAGTTGCAGAGGGAGAAAACGCAAAATGCATCTTCTGTGTTTTCTGTGGCGCTGCTGTGTCTTCTGTGGTTCTTACCCCATCGGCGTTAATCGGTGAATGCACTGGTTCCC
>JALVOR010000199.1 GCA_027026295.1 Anaerolineales bacterium
GATTGGTTGCCGTAGTGGCTTGTATGCGCAAGTTGCTTGTGATTCTCAACGCGATGGTTCGCTCTATGCAACCCTGGCAGCCCCAACTTTCCTCGCTACAGGCTTGACTTTTATCACGGTTGCTCTGTGCCCCTCTGTGTCTCTGCGTTAAATCCGCGGCCATCCGTTTTATCCGCGTTATCCGCGGCCTATTTTTCCAAGACTGAACAGTTACCCACGAAGTGCAGCGCTTCAGGCTTTCACGCGGTAATTTCGCATCATGCCCATATCTTCGTGTTCCAGGTTGTGGCAGTGGTAAAGGTACAAACCTTCAAAATCCTCAAAGCGGAGCAAAATATCCACCTTCTCGCCGGGCATCACCAGCACGGTGTCGTGCCAACCCTCATCGACGAAGCCGGGGGAGAGGGTTTCCCACGCGCTGCGCCCAGAGACGCTCACCTGGCGGCGCAAAATGCGATATTGCAGGTCGTGGACGTGCATGGGGTGCGGGATAGCGCCGCCACCGCCTCTGCCACCCATCATGCCGCCCATCATGCCGCCGCCGGGGTAGTTGAACGACCACACTTCCGTATCGCCCAGGCGCACGATTTCGTCTCGCGCCACAGCGGTCATCTGGAAGGTGCGCCCGTTGATCGTCCAGCCGCGCCCCATGGTCATCGCAAGGGTAAAGGTGCGGGGCGAAGCAGCGTTCACCGCGTCGGCTTCCCGCAGGGGCTTGTGGGTGGTCAGTTTGTCGGGAAGGGGCAGGTCAGCCTTTTCCTCGCGGGCAACTTCCACGGTAAAGACGGCAAAATTGCCGCCGCCCGGCGCGCTGTGGGGCAGGCTGAACATCCGCAGCCGCGTGCCCACGTCGTAACGGCTGAAATCTACCCACAGTTCAATGCGCTGCGCCGGTGCGAGGGTCACGAACCGTTTTTGAACCGGCTTTTCCAGCAGGCCGCCGTCGGTGCCAATCACGGTGAGCGGGGTGCCGTCTTCCCACGCCAGTTTGTAGATACGGGCATTGGAGCCGTTGAGCAGGCGCAGGCGGTAGGGGCGCGTCGCCACGGGCAGGGTGAAATCAGGGCGTCCGTTGACCAGCACCCGGTTGCCCAGGAAGCCGGTCATGCGTTCCATGTTGTTGGTGAGGTAAACCAACTGGTTGTTATTGTCAAAGCGGCGGTCTTGAATCACCAGCGGGATGTCGTACTCGCCCGCGGGCAGGGGGAGCGCCGCTTCTTCGTCGTCGCTGACGATGAACAGCCCCGCCATGCCCCGATACACCTGCGGGCCGGTGCGGCCGTGGGGGTGCGGGTGATACCAGTACACGCCGGCGCGATCGCGCACCTGAAAATCGTAGGTATAGGTTTCGCCCCTCTTGATGACCAGCCGCGGGTGCCCGTCATCCTTTTCGGGCACGTGCAGGCCGTGCCAGTGCACGATGGATTCTTCGGGCAGGCTGTGGGAAAACTTCACCCGCACGCGCTGCCCTTTCTTGAGCCGGAAAATCGGGCCCAGGTAAGTGTCGGGCAAGGTTTGAAGGACATCGGGCGAGCCTTGCAGCACCTCCCCGCTGAAGCGCCACACGCGGGTGGGCTTCCCCGAAAACAGGGAAACCTCCGAGGGCGCAGCGGTCAGGGCGACTTCCACATCCGGCGAGCCGGTAAGGGTGGGCACTGTGCCCGCCCCCGCGGCGGCATGATCGTTGGCGGTCAACCAGCGGAGCAGGCCGCCGCCCGCGCCCACCGCCAGCCCAAGGCCGCCCAGTTTCAAAACATCACGACGAGAGAGTTTTCCCATGAGTTTTTCCTTTATTGAAGATCGTGGTGGTGTCATTGCGAGTCCCCCCTCGCTGCGCTCGGCGCAGGCTCCGGGGCAAAGCAATCCCCCCTTTCACCGGTCAGGAGACTGCTTCGGCGGGCTCCGTCATTGCTCAGCCCGCCTCGCAGTGACATATCTGCAAAGAATTTTCGGATAGGCTCAAAGTTTAAGTTGCAGCACCGAGAAAATGCAAAGGCGCAAAGAAAAAGTGCAAATCCTAAATCGCTAACCGCAAATCTGTGCAATCATTTTATCCAGCACGTAACTGTTCAGCCCGGGGGAGATGGGCCGCGGATGCACGCGGATAATTGCGGATAAGCACGGATTTTAGGGCGCCAAGGTCGCCAAGATGAGGCCAAGGTCGCCAAGTAGGGCAGGACGGCGCCCCGCCCCACAACAACGCCCTCGTTCTAAAGTGCTCTTCTGTGTTTTCTGCGTCTTTTCTGTGTCTTCTGTGGTTTTCTGTTCGCGTAATCTGTAGTTTCTCTTGGAGGATGAACAGTTACCTCGGCACTTTCGAGAAAGCGCACACGGCGCAGCAGTTGGGCATTGATTGCCACCACCACCGTGCTCAACGACATCAGCAGGGCACCCACCGCGGGCGAAACCTCAATGCCCCACGGCGCAAGCACGCCTGCCGCCAAAGGCAGCGCGAAAATGTTGTAGCCCGCCGCCCACCACAGGTTTTGCACCATCTTCCGGTGGCTGGCGCGGCTGAGCTTGATCACCTTGACCACATCCAGCGGGTTACTGCGCACCAGCACGATGCCCGCCGAAGCAATCGCCACATCGGTGCCGCCGCCAATGGCAATACCCACATCGGCACGCGCCAGCGCGGGGGCGTCGTTCACACCGTCGCCAACCATCGCGACGCGCTTGCCCTGCGCCTGCAAGGCGGCAACCTTCTGGTCTTTGTGTTCGGGCAGCACTTCGGCAAAGAACCGGTCAATGCCCAATGCTGCGGCCACGGCCTGCGCCACGGCGCGGCTATCGCCGGTGAGCATGGCGACCTCTACGCCCAAAGCGTGCAGTTTGTCCACCGCCGCGCGGCTTTCCGGGCGCACGCGGTCGGCAACGGCGAGGGCAGCACGCACCCTGCCATCTGCCACCAGGAAGACCACACTTTGCCCGCGCGCGCCGGCTTCCCCGGCAAAGGCAGCCACATGGGCAGGCGGTATTGCACCCAGCGATTCCAGCAGGCGAGGCCCGCCAACATACACGGTTTGGCCGTTGACCTCGGCCTGCACCCCGCGCCCCTGCAGCGCGCGGAAACCGGCCACCGCGGGGCTTTCCAGCCCGCGTTCACGGGCGGCTTCGCGAATGGCCTGGGCGATGGGGTGCTCCGAGTCGCCTTCCACCGCCGCGACCAGCGCCAGGACGTCGTTTTCGTCATCGTTTTCGGAAGCCAGCGCCACTGCCGCCACACCAAAGCGGCCTTCGGTGAGGGTACCGGTTTTGTCAAAAATCACCACGTCTACCTCGCGGGCGGCTTCCAGCGCCTTGCGGTCGCGGATGAGCACGCCATTGCGGGCACCCAACGCGGTGGTAATGGCAACGACCAGCGGCACAGCCAGCCCCAAGGCATGGGGGCACGCAATCACCAGCACGGTCACCACACGCTTCAGCACCGTCACATCAAAACTTACCGCCAGCGACCACGCCACCGCCGTCACAAGCGCCGTGGCAAGGGCAATGTAGAACAGCCAGCCCGCGGCGCGGTCGGCCAGCACCTGGGTGTGCGATTTGGACTGCTGCGCCTGAGCAACCAGCCGCATGATGCCCGCCAGCACGGTGGATTCACCCACCGCCGTAACCCGCACTCGCAAACTGCCGTCGCCGTTGATGGTTCCGGCAATCACAGCGTCGCCCGGCGTTTTGCCCACCGGTTTGGATTCGCCGGTAATCATCGCTTCGTTGACCTGCGAGCGTCCTTCCACCACTTCGCCATCGGCGGGAATGCTTGCGCCTGGACGGACGAGCACCACATCGCCAACGGCGAGGGACGAAACCGGCACTTCTTCAGTGCTGCCATCGGGCAACAACCGCTCGGCGGTGTCGGGCATCAGTTTCGCCAGCGCGTCCAGCGCGCTGGAAGCCTGCCGCACGCTGCGCATTTCAATCCAGTGCCCCAGCAGCATGACGTCAATGAGCGTGACCAGTTCCCAGAAGAAACCTTCGCCGAAGCCGGTTGCCTGCGCCCACAGGCTGTAAACCAGCGCCACCGAAATGGCAAGGGAAATCAGGCTCATCATGCCGGGGCGGCGGCTGCGCAGTTCAGGCACCGCCATTTTGATGAACGGCATGCCGCCGTAGGCAAACACGATGAGCGAGAAGATGAAAGGCAGCCATTCGCTGCCAGGGAAAACGGGCGCGGTAAAGCCAAACACCCGCTGAACCAGCGAGCTGTATGCCAGCACCGGAATGCTGAGCACCAGACTGCCCCAAAACCGCTTGCGGAACATGGTTTCGTGGCCGGTGTGGTCAACGCCGTGACCTGCATGGCCGCCATGCCCGTTGTGGGCGTGGCGACGGTCGTGACCTGCGCGGGCAGCGTGGTCGTGTTCGGGGTGTGTTTCGTGCGTGTGTTCTTTGTGCCTGTACATAAGGTTTCCTTTGAGAAAAGGAACGGTTCAGCCTTGGGAAGATAGGCCACAGATGACACGGATAATCACGGATGCACGCGGATTTCAGGTCGCCAAGGTCGCCAAGATGACGCCAAGAGCGCCAAGAAGTTAACGCAAAGACAGCAAAGAAGGCAAAGGGCGCAAAGAGCAATTCTGTGTTTTCTGTGCCAATCTATGGTTTCCCTTTATTGGAGGCTGAACGGTTACTGAGAAAAAACGGCAGGCGCGCGGCGTGCGGTACGCCTGCCGGGAAAAGTGAGGGCTTGCTTTCTGTGCTACGCTTCTACAGCGTCGGAGGCACAGCGTTTGCAGCGCAAGCCCTCAGGCCGTCACTCCAAATCCTTGAGCATGGAGAGATATTGCTCGCGGGTGATTTCACCGCGGACATAGCGCAATTGCAGCGCCTCTTTGGGTGAAAGGCTCACCTCTGCGCCGGAAGGGCTGGCAGGCGTGGTCGTCTTGCCCTGGGGAAACAACGCGCCCCCTGCAGAGCGGCGCACAAGCCAAATCACGAGCCAGATGACGCCACCAACCACAACCAGGGTGACAGCCAGATTGATCAACATGCCCACAATGCCAAACGAACCGCCGAACCCCAAACCGCCACAACAACCTCCCATCATAACGAACCTCCTTGTTTTTTACACGCCAGGAGCACCGAAGCAGAAATATCTTGATGTTGCCCGAATCATAGCGGGCAAAGTTAAACAAACGGTAGAGGAAGTGTAAAGGTTTGGTAAAGAAGGAGTAATATTTGCCCCCTCGTGACAGAAACGCAGAGCAACAAAGAGAGACCCAAAGATTCCAAACAAATCACCAGAAAAGCCTTGACAAATTGGCTTTTTTCCGTATAATACTCTATACAGCAGAGTATTATACGCAACAGAAAACCCTTATCTACAAGGAGAGATACTATGGACGCACAAATTTCCCCTCGCCAGGCAGAAGAGGCGCTGACGCTGGCCAAAGAAGCAGCGAAGCAAATGCGCCGCGCGCTGGAAACAGGCACCTCCTGGGCTTATCTGGTGATTTGGGGCGTGATATGGACGTTAGGCTTTCTCGGTAACCAATTCCTCACCCCAAAACACGCCGGTACAGCCTGGATGGTGCTGGACGGCTTCGGCATCCTGCTTTCCTTCGGGCTGGGCGTATACTATGGTCAGCGGGTGCGCTATCAAATCGGCGCACAAATGGCAATCTTCTGGGGTGCCTGGCTGGTCTACAGTACGGTGGTGGTGTGGGTCTCCCACCCCATCAACGCAATGCAGACCGGCCTCCTCATCACCGTACTGGCAATGTTTGCCTATGTAGTCATAGGCATTTGGGCGCGCAGCCCCTTTTTAGGCTGGCTCGGCGTGGGCATCACCGCCTGCACACTGGCAGGTTATTACTTCACTCCCCTCTACTTCAACTTCGTGATGGCGCTGACAGGGCTGGCATTGGCAGCAGGCGGCCTTTACATGCGCCTGGGGTGGAAATAGTCATGGAAGGCTTCAACGATCTCATTCACCAGCAGGTGCGCCTGCGAATCATGGCAGCGCTCAACGCGCTGCCTCCAGGCGCCGAGGTAGATTTCACCACCCTGCGAAGCATCATCGAGGTCACCGACGGCAACCTGGGCGCGCATCTCCGCAAACTGGAAGACGCGGGCTACATCAAAGTGCGCAAAACCTTCGTAGGGCGCAGGCCGCGTACCTATATTGCCCTCACGCCTAACGGGCGAGCAGCCTTCGAGGAACACATTGCTGCCCTGAAGACGATCATTTCAGGCGAGGAATGATCTCTGGTGACAGAACACCCGGTGCGCCTCTCGATGAACTGGCGTTTTTTCCACATCTGTGGGCGAGGCATTGTCTCGCCCACACTCCGCCTTTGCAATTCCAAATATTCGCCTTTCTCCTTAACTTCCCCCACCGTTCGCGAGCCGTTTTCCCACCGCTGAACGGCTTCCCGCGCCCAACCACCCCCCAAGGCTATCTCTTAGCCACAGGCAGCGTAAATGTAAAAACGCTTCCCTTGCCCAGGCCCTCACTTTCCACCCAAACCTCCCCTCCATGGGCTTCGATCAACCATCGGGCGATGGTCAATCCAATGCCGCTGCCGCCATAAGCACGCGAGCGTGAAGGGTCGGCCCGGTAAAAACGCTCGAAAATGTGCGGCAGGTGCTCGGCAGCAATACCTTCGCCGGTATCAACAACGGAAATCGCCACCCTGTCTTTGCTACATTTCGCCCGCACAACCACCTCGCCGCCCCGCGGCGTATGGCGCAAGGCATTGCCCAACAGATTGGTCAACACCTGCAAAATGCGGTCGCTATCCACCCGCACGATGGGCGCTTCGGCGGCACATTCCGCTCGTAGGGCAACACCCTTTTCCCGAAACTGCGGTTCGAGCCGCTGCATGGCGGTTTTCACCAACGTTTTCAGGGGATAACGACGCAGGTGCAGTTCATAAGCACCGGCCTCCACCCGCGAGAGTTCCTGCAAATCACTCACCAAGCGGCGCATCCGGTCGGCTTCCCGTTCAATAAGGGTATAAGTGGCGGGTTCCGGCGGCAGCACGCCGTCAATAAGCCCTTCAGCATAGCCTTTGATGGTCGTCAGGGGGGTACGCAGTTCGTGGGCTACGTTGCCAATCATATCGCGACGACGGGCTTCGGTCTGGGCAAGGTTTTCTGCCATGCGGTTGAAGTGCAGCGCCAGTTCGGTAAGTTCGTCGGGGGCATCTACCGAGCCGTAAATCGGCACCCGCTCCTCGTAATGCCCGGCAGCAATGTACTGGCTGGCCTCCACCATCGCCCGCAGCGGGCGCACGATGCGGTAAGTGACCAGCGCACTCACCGCCACAGCAGCCAACCCCGCGCCCAACAATGCCCACAGCAATGCTTCGTCCAGCGCATTATGAAAATGGATGTAAAGATCAGCATTCAGTTCGGCAGCAAGGTCATCGCTTGCATTTCCCTGGGCAACGCTTTGTAACGCCGCCCGCATACCCTCAACGTGGTGTTCCAATGCCGTGGGAGCAACCCAAATGACCACGGTATGCGCCACCACCACACCGACAACAATCACGACATAATAGGAAAAGAAGATTTTTGGGCCCAACCGCCGCCACCAGGGGGCGCGTTTGCTTTCGGGAGCATTCATCAGGGGGAATCCTCCAAACGGTAACCCACACCGCGGACGGTTTCGATGAGGTTTGCACCGCCGAGGGCTTCCAGTTTTTGGCGCACGTGCCCGATGTGAACGTCCACCACCCGCTGTTCGCCGTAGAAGTTGTTGCCCCACACATGCTCGATGAGTTGCTGGCGGGAAAGCACCATGCCAGGATGGCGCGCCAATGCCACCAGCAGGTCGAATTCCGTGGGCGTGAGTTGCACCGGCTGGCCGCCGAAGGTGACTTCCCGCCGCCCCTGGTCAATGCGCAGGCGGCTGAGGGCAACCACATCACCCTGCTGAGGGCCGGAAGCCTGCCGCATCCGCCGCAAGGCAGCCTGAATGCGCGCCACGAGTTCCCGCGGGCTGAAAGGCTTGGTGACGTAATCGTCCGCCCCGACCGTCAGCCCCACCACGCGGTCGGTTTCCTCGGTTTTTGCCGTCAGCAGAATCACATACACGTCCGATTCCCGCCGCAGATGAGCGAGCACCTCCAGGCCGTCCATGCCCGGCAGCATGATATCCAGCACGATGATGTCGGGTTTGTAGGCGCGGGCAGCCTTCAGCGCCGCCGGGCCGTCGGCAGCGGTGTAAACGGTGTAGCCTTCCCGGTCGAGGTAAGCCTTGATCAAGTTCACAATGTTGGCTTCGTCATCCACCAACAGAATTTTCGCCTGCTCCATAACACCTCGCTTGCGGCTGATAAAGAACGCTGTCACGGTATTATATCGCAGAGGCTGTAGGGAAGCGGCAAAGGGAGACCAAAGGCTGCATCAAACAACAAAAGAGCGCCGACATTCTTGCATCGGCGCTCGGAAAACCGCAACGACACCGTGATGCCGCCTTACGGCACCACCCACTTTTGCCAGGTTACCGCTTATTCCAGGCAGGGAAGGGATAGACTACATCCGCAGCGGCCAGGTCGAAAGGCCAAACGGTGGTGTACTTGCCATTCAGCACCTGCACGACGATGCCACTGCCCATAATGTTCTGCCCGTTCGCGTTGAACCTTATCCCTTGCCAGGGCACAATGAGCCGGTCTCCAGGGATATCGGTTTCGGTCAAAGCCTTGCGGATGGCTTCCGGGTCGGCAGAACCAGCCCGGTCGATGGCATCGGCAAGCGCCAGCATACCAGTGAAAGCGCGCGCCGCGTTGCCGTTCATATCCTGCCCATATTTCTGGCGGTAAAGGTCATTGACTTGCGCCACCACCGGACGGGTTGCCGCCAGATCGGCAGCCCACACCTCGCGGCTGGTAACGTACTCACCGTCGCTGCCCAGGTTTTCCAGGAAGCCGGACGCAATGAAACCGGCATCGTCCGCCCAAATCACCTTCGGGGCAACGCCTATCTGCTTGAAGGTCTTCATGAAAAGAATGGCATCAGAGACATAGGAAGCAAAAACCACGGCATCGGGATTTGCTGCCTTGACCTCCCTGGTTTCAGAACGCACATTCTGGGTTTCGCGAGCATAGGAAATGTCAGCCACGACTTCGAAGCCATATTGCTGGGCAAAACTCCGCGCCAGGTTGGCAAAGCCTTTGCCAAAGTCGGTGTTTTCATAGACCAACGCTATGGTCTTGATGTCTGCGCCTTTTTGGTCGTTCAGGCCGCGAAAGAACTGGAAGGCGTTCTCGGCAAACGTGCCATCGTGAGGTGTAGTACGGAAGAACCATTTGAAGCCCCGCGCGGTCAACTGGGGATTAGTGGATGCAGTGCTAAGGAATGGAATGCCCGCCTGCTCGGCTACCTGGGAAGCCGTCCTGGTTACCGAACTGTTGTAAGCCCCCAGCAACGCGGCGACATGCTCCTGCGTAATCAGGCGCTCGGCCTCGGTTTTGCCTTTGTCGGGTTTGCCTTCATGGTCGGCAAACACCAGTTCGATTTTTTTGCCACCCCAAACGCCTTCACTGCCCGCCAAGGGCAGATTGAGGTCATCATGTCGGTTATTGACAATCTCAACCGCCAGTTCGACGCCCTGCTTGAGATCCTTGCCCGTAGAAGCCAATGAGCCCGAAAAAGGATAAATCACGCCGATTCTCACGGTTTCAGGCTTCCCGGTTGCCCCGCTGTTGCACGCCACCAGAAGCATGCCCCCCACCAACAGGGCGGCTATCAGCCAATACAACCGGCCTCCTGCTCGATTCTTCATGCTCTCCTCCTTGCTCACGAGACGCTCAGCGAATAGCACAAACGCGCCCCTTTACGCAGCCATTATACTGGAAACACAGGAGATGTCAAACCAAGGGGGAATTTTCGCCAGCCCGTCATCCCTCACCCAAAAAACCGTGACAAAGTAGCAAAAAAACCATGCCGTTTATCGCTACACAACGTCCTTGCCTTGCCCTACAATAACTAAGAGCCTGTCCGAAAATTCTTTGCAGATGTGTCACTGCGAGGCGGGCTGAGCAATGACGAAGCCCGCCGAAGCAGTCTCCTGACCGATAAAAAGGGGGATTG
This sequence comes from Anaerolineales bacterium, assembly GCA_027026295.1. Lineage (GTDB taxonomy): Bacteria > Chloroflexota > Anaerolineae > Anaerolineales > DRMV01 > DRMV01. The sequence continues at coordinate 10,039 of JALVOR010000199.1, forward strand.
CTTCGCCCCGGAGCCTGCGCCGAGCGCAGCGAGGGAGGCTCGCAATGACACCACCACGATATTTTTCGGACAGAGTCTAAAGTAAACTGCACGTCGTGTCCCTCTGGCCTTTTGGCACCGCCAACGACTTCCCCTCCCCGGAGAAACAAGCCTTGCTTTCCTTATCATTCATCCACGGCGTGGTATTAGGGCTGCCGCTCATGGTGCTGGCAACGCTGTGCATTTCCTACACCAGCCACGTGGGGAAAATCCCCCGTCTACTGGAACGCGGCCGTACCACCACCGTGCGGCAATGGATCTGGGGCGGGCTGCTGCTGTTTTCCTGGCTAACGCCGTTGAGCGGGCTGGCGCTCATGTATACCGAACCTTACCGCTGGATGGCATCGCCCGACGCGTGGCAAAGCCGGGCTTTGCCATGGATGGCTTCATGGGGCTGCATGGTGCCTGTAGCCGTCACGACCTGCCTTTACATCACCCGCCGCGTCCGCCGTCGCGGGCAAACATCACCATCGCTCACGCGAATGCTTTTGGGGCTGATGGGGTTTGTCTTAGGCAACATTCTGCTGACCGCCCTGCTGGGAAGTTTGACCACGCAGGGACTTTTTTACCGCTGAGGCCGCAAGGAAGCAAAAATGGCATTGCCCCCCCAAAAAAACGACGATTTCGACGGCAAAGACGCTGCTGCGCTGCTGGCAGCGGGTATTGGCATTTTCGCATTGGGGCTGGGCAACACGCTGGGCGCGTGGCTGGTCACCACCCGCCGCCTTTCCTACAGCATCACTCGCCCACTGCTCACGGCGTTGGCGTTCACACTGTGGGGCGGCACATGGGCAGCGCTGCAGCAGGCGTGGCGCAACACCATCAAACCCGCCAAAGCCCTGACTCTGTGGATGACGGTCCTCGCCCTGCTGGGGCTGCTCTTGGGTTCGCCGCTCCTCATCTGGTTCTGGCCCGGCGTACGGTTTCCATGACTCGCTTGCACACCGGGGGGCAGAAAAGCAAATTGTGGCAATTTGCACAAAGCATCGTTTCGTGGTAAATTAACCTCGACGACAGTCCCCTCCCCAACCAGCGAGGAAAGCAATGAGTGAAATCCCTCATGTGGTGGTCAGCCGTCTGCCCATTTACCTCCGCGCGCTGGAAAACATCGCCGCGGAAGGGCTGACGTGCATTTCTTCTCAGGAACTCAGCGAACGCCTGGGCATTTCAGCGGCTCAAATTCGCAAAGACCTCTCCATGTTCGGCGAATACGGCAAGCAAGGGCGCGGCTACCCCGTGGCCGCGCTCACCGAAGCCTTGCGCCGCCACTTGCACGTCGACCGCATGTGGGATGTGGTGCTGGTGGGCGTGGGCGACCTGGGGCACGCCTTAGCGCGCTACAAAGGCTTCCCCGACCACGGCTTTCGCATTGCCATGGCCTTCGACAAGGACCCCGAGAAAATTGGCACCCGTGTTGGCGAGATTGAAGTGGAAGACGTCCGCTACATGGCACGCCGGGTGCAGGAAAACGGCATCCTCGTGGGCATGATCGCCACCCCGGCCAATGCAGCGCAGGAAGCCGCCAACACGTTGGTGTTTGCCGGGGTACGGGCGCTGCTCAACTATGCCCCCATCCACCTCACCGTTCCCGACGACGTCCGCGTGGAATACCTCGACCCGGTCATTCCGCTGCAACGCATGACCTACTACCTGTAACAACAGGAAACCGCGGGGAAAACACAGAAAAAATCTTTGCGCCCTTTGCCCTCTTTGCGCCTCTGCAACTTTTCTCTACGCCTTTTTGCGGTCAAATCCGCGGCCGTCTGTTGTCCTTCGCGTCATCTGCGGCCTGTTTTTACAAAGCAGTGCGCTTTATGCCCTCCGCTTCCAGAGCCGGGCACGTGAAAAACGAAAACGCCCCCGCTTGCTCAGCAGGGGCGTTGGCTGTTTCAGGCAAAGCAAGGCGCTAAATCGCGACCAGATGGCGCCGAAGCACCGGCAAAATTTCCAGACCGCGGGCTGCGCCTAACACAGTAGCGTACTGGGGGTGGTCTACCAGGTAAGCAGGCACGCCAAGTTCTTTCGTCATCAACCTGTCCATGCCCCGCAGCAAAACCGCGCCGCCGGAAAGCGCCACACCGCGATCGATGACATCAGCCACCAGTTCCGGCGGGGTCTTTTCCATCACCAGGCGGACGGTTTCCACCATTTCGCGCAAGGGGTCCTGCAGCGCCTCCACCACTTCGCTGGTGGTGAGGGTGATTTCCCGCGGCAGGCTGCTCACCTGGTCTTGCCCTTGCACCTCGGTGCTCATCTCCTCGTCCAGCAGCACCGCGGCACCTATCTTGATTTTCACCTGCTCGGCAGTCGGCTGGCCGATGACCAGACCATACTTGCGGCGCACGTAGGTCACGATAGCCTCGTCCAGTGCCCGGCCGCCGCGACGCAGGGTTTCCGCCGAGACCATGCCATACATGGCAACGACTGCCGCCTGGGTGGTGCCCGAGCCAATGTTGACGATCATGTTGCCTGCCGGGCTGCCCACGGGCAGGTCGGAACCCAACGCGGCCGCCAAAGGCCCCGGAATAAGGAAAACCTCGCGGCTGCCCGCCTGCAAGGCGGCTTCATGCACCGCGCGGCGCTCTACGCTGGTGACGCCGTGGGGCACGGTAACCATCGCCCTGGGGCGGAAAAGCCACGAAGTGCCGCCCGCCTTACGCAACAGAATGTTGAGCAGTTTCTCGGTCAGTTCGTAGTAAGCCACCACGCCATTTTGCAGCGGGCGGATGACTTCGTAAACATCGGGGGTGCGGCCTTCCATTTCGGCGGCTTCCTCACCGGCAGCCACCATGCGGCGCTCAGCGACGGCCACCGCCACCAACGTTGGCTCGTCCAGCAGCACTTGCGTGCCTTCGGCTATGCGCACCCGGTCGGTTCCCAGGTCAATGCCCAGGTTCCGTGAAAAAAGCGCCATAAGCGGACTTAGTCCTCGTCTTCAGCAGGCGTGGACTTGATGTGCGCGCCCTGCTTGGGGCGAAAACGGCGGGCGGCTTCCAGGCGGATGCGGGCGCGCTGGAGCGCAGCCTGGGCTTTCAGGTGTTCGGCGGCGCTCGGCGGGGTCTGTTTCAGGAGATCCTCGGCGCGCTTGCGGGCGGCTTCGGCGCGGGCCACGTCGATTTCAGCCACGTTTTCGGAAGCGTCGGCCAGAATCGTCACCTTGTCGGGGCGCACTTCCACCACACCGCCGGTGACGGTGAAGATTTCCTCCTCATCGTCGCGCACCACTTTGACGTAGCCCGGCTTGAGGGTGGAAAGCAGCGGCGCGTGGTTGGGCAGAATGCCCATTTCACCGCCCGCCCCCGGAATGACGACCATATCAGCCTCGCCAGACCACACCATGCGATCCTGGGAGACGATTTCACAGAGAATCGGCATGTTGCCTCCTACGCGACTTGCGCCATCTTCTCGGCTTTCTCCACAGCCTCGTCAATGGTGCCGACCATGTAGAAAGCCTGCTCGGGCAGGTCGTCGTGCTTGCCGTCCAGAATTTCGCGGAAGCCGCGCACGGTTTCCTTCAGCGGCACGTAGCGGCCAGGGATGCCGGTGAACTGTTCGGCGACGAACATCGGCTGGGAGAAGAAGCGTTCGATCTTACGGGCGCGGTTCACGATGAGTTTGTCGTCTTCGCTCAGTTCTTCCACGCCCAGAATGGCAATGATGTCCTGCAAGTCCTTGTAACGCTGGAGCACCTGCTGCACCTCGCGGGCGGTGCGGTAG